>NZ_JBHIRE010000020.1:0-24360 GCF_042196885.1 Bartonella sp. AA86SXKL
GGAATCGTTCCCCTTGCCTTTCAACCCGACTTTACATGCTTTAGTGATTTGGAAAAATAGGAGCAGAAAAATGCGTTTGTAGTTTGACACTAGGTTTTATACTAAGTGGGAAAAGGTGGGATTAGGTAGGAATACGTGATAATTTGTTGTTTTTATGTATAAAATTTAGCATTAAAAGCGCGTTTTGTCAAAATAGATTTTGACACCTAAAATTGTAAAAAAGAGCTAAAAAGAGCGAAAATTAGAAAAAAGTGCGTTTTCATGGTAAAAATGAGAGAAGGCTTTGAAAGGTCTGTGAAAACCCTGTGAAAAATTTTGAAAAGTCTGTGAAAGCCCAGAAAACCGCCTTTGAAGACCCTGTGAAAAAAATCAATCCAAAAGTTCAATTGACTCCAAAATCAGCCAAAAATAACCAAAAAAGCAAAAAAGATTTTCACCTATTGATGATTATCTATTTTTAGAGGCAATATATACTTATTAATCAAATAGTTATATTGTTTTTTTAATGTAAAAAGATTTTCATATCGATTTTTCATATTAAAGAGGCATTAAGCTGTATCTTATTTAGTTTCTGGATGTGCATTTTCAGCCTCTATTTGACGCTTTAAATGCAATTTTAGAAGAGGTAAAATAAGCTCGATTTCTTCCGTGTCGTTGATGTCTTGAACAAGCTCTTGCAACTTTATACAAAGCTCTGCCGCTAATTCCGCTATATCTTCAGGGGGGAGTTTTATTTTAGCATCGCGATAGGTTGTATAAGCTATGCGACCAAGTTTTTTCATGAGACCAGCAGGGATGGTTTGTGGTTTAAAACCCGCTGCTTTCGCTTTTGCCATGTCACTAAACATTTCGCCTTCACCAGTGAGAAGCCAATGAAAGTCTACACCATAAATTTTGTGATAGGCAATTACGATAGATGCTGGTGGCTCATTTATACCGAGCTCATAATTTGCAAGCGTATTTTTCGCCAAATCAAGAGATTTTGCAAAAGCACCACGTTCTTCGTTTCCGAGGATTCGTCTTATTTCACGCAGGCGTTTTGCCAATGGTGTTTTAGGTTCTGTTTCTAAACGTGCCAAAAATGCTCCTTATTCATATTGAGGTTTGTTTTAAGTGACGGGATTTTAAAACGTAAAGAGATTCCCCCATTCATCTTAGAGAGGCATTAAGCCGTATTTTGTGTAGCTTCTAGATGTACTCTTTCAGCTTCTATTTGACGCTTTAAATGAATTTTAAGAAGAGGGAAAGTTGCTTCGACCTCTTCCGTGTCGTTGATGTCTTGAACAAGCTCTTGCAGTTTTTTATAAAGTTCCGCCGCGAGTTCCGCTATATCTTCAGGAGGGAGTTTTATTTTAGCATCACGATAGGTTGTATAAGCTATGCGACCAAGCTTTTTCATGAGTCCAGCAGGAATGGTAGGCGGAGAGATATTGAAAGACCGAGCCATCATCATGTCTATAAACATTGCATCTTCACCGGTCAAAAGCCAATTCAGGTTTACTCCAAATTTTTCTTTATATGCTGATAAAACCGTTGCATCTGGAGTTCTATCACCGCGTTCGTAATTTCCAAGCCCTTGAATACTGATACCAATTTTAAGTGAAAATATATCACGAGATAAGCCCACAAGCTTTCTAACTTCTGTGAGTCGTTTTGCTAATGCAGTTTTGGGCTCATTTTTTTGTCGTCTCATATTATAAATGTTTACAAATGGGGTTGACTAATATCCCATTTGTAGATATACCTCATATTACCGCCCGATATAGAGGGCGTTTATTATACATTTAACCCCACAAAAAACGGATGGTTTGAGCATCCGTTTGAAGCAGGAGCGAAAGTTATGACAACCACCCAAACATGCATCCAAGTATGGGATCGCCATAGTATTTTAGCTGAGCTACGCCGCCGTAATATGACCTTGGCGGAGCTCGCGAAAGCTTATCAACTATCGTCATCCAGTGTTCAACATATCTGGACACGGTCTAACGAGAAAGCCGAACGTGCTATTGCCGATTTTATCGGTTTGCCCGTCGAGCAGGTTTTTAGCGACCGCTACCCCAAAAGTCGCCGTCGCATTTTTAAAGCAGCAAAACATGCCAACACAGATTCACGTGCGCATTCTGCTTTGCGTGGGAATGCTGCTTGAACTTCGTTACACGGCTTTGCGTGTGTCATACGCATTTGCCATGAATTTAATACCATAAGATAAAAAGGTTTATCAATGTCTAAAGATCAGTACGAAATAGGCAAGATAAATTGCATAGAGTTGCATCATAGAACAGCCGTTTGCATGGGTTGGTTCTGGCGATTAGATGGTGGTCATATTGTTTTTATAGGGGGTGGTTATGGTTGCTGCTTGTAATTTATGGACCCCAGAAGCCAGAAGCGATATCGTTAATCCTTATTCAGAAGCTGAACGTTTGGAAGCTATGCTTGCCTGTTCTTTTAAGGCGGTGAGTAGTGGATTTAAACATTTGCCAATCCGGTATATTATTGACCCTCCGCACTGCTTATTTGATGCGGCGTTAGCACGACAGATTGTTATTCATATTTTGCATTATCAGTTTGAGGTGCCGCGGCGGCGTCTTGTTGCCATGCAAGAGCGTGAACGCACTGCTGTTGCTCGTTCTTTGCGTACCATTAACCGGCGTTTGGAAGAACCCGTTTTTGCGAAAGCTTATCGAAGATGGGCGGGGCGTGCGATGGATTTATTCTTTAAAGAGATCAGAAAGGCGGGGGCGTGATGGCACAGTTTCAAAAGCTTGCTCTTGATGTGATTGTGGTACCGGAGCGTATACGCCCTGTGGATGATGAGCATGCCAAGGCACTTGCACAATCAATGGCGCGGGAGGGATTGATGAATCCGATTACGGTGCGCCATACCCCCAATGCTAAGGAAGGCAATTACACACTTATAGCTGGAGCGCATCGGCTTCGTGCTGCTGAGCTTTTGGGCTATAGTGACATTGATGCGGTTGTGGTGCAGGCTGATAAGGACAATGCCGCGCTTTTAGAAGTGGCAGAAAACCTTTTTCGTAATGAGTTGTCTGTTATTGACCGTGCGCTTTTTGTCCAGACTTACCGCGAATTGTGGGAAAAGAAGTATGGGGAAATTAAGGTTGGTGGGGACAGAAAATCAAAGGGTAAACATTACCCTTTGCCAAATGATGGTTCTTCAGAGCATAACGAAACTGGGTGTGAAGGGGATGAAAAATCAAAGGATCAAGTTGATCCTTTGATCGGTGATGAGAAATTGGGACAAGTTGTCCCTATTTCTTATACAGATGAAGAAAATGGTAAAGGGACAGTTTTATCTTTTTCTAAACATGTGGCGGATCGTATTGGTTTGTCTCAAGTTTCAGTAAAACGTCTTAACAGCATTGCTCAGCATTTACAGCCGGAGTTGCGTTCTGTTTTGCGGGGGACGGCATTGGCTGATAATCAAGCGCAATTGTTAAAATTAGCGAAGATGGAGCCGGTTGCGCAACGGCGGGTGGCGATTGCGCTCCAACAGGTTGAGGGAGATTTACGGCGGGCTATTGATTTGGTCAATGGGATTAATACGCCGCCGCAAATTAATGAACAGGAACGGATTTTTGCTCAGTTATTGGGTGTTTGGCAGAGGGCGGATGCGCAGACAAAGGCGCGGTTTTGTGATTATCTTGCAAGAGAACGAGGGGAGGAGCAGGCATGAAGAGGCATGGTTGCGGGCAGCTTGATTTTTTCCAAAAGCCGGTTTTTCCTTGTCGTGAACCCGTTGCACAGATTGATTTAGGGCGGTTTCGCTCACGCATTAAGCGTGCGATGGCGCGGGCTTTGAGAGAATGCCGGCATGAGCGCAGTGTGATTGCGGAGCGTATGGCGCATTATTTAGGGATTGGGTGTTTAAGTAAGGCGAGTTTGGATGCTTATGTTGCGGAAAGTAAGCAGGTGGATATTTCCCTGCCGCGGTTTAAGGCATTTGTGCGGGCGACAGAGGCATTTTGGCTTTGGGATGAGGTGGTGAGTGAAGATGGATTGTTGCTGTTGCAAGGAGATGAGGCACGTTTAGCAGAAATTGCGCGGCTTCAGCAGGAACAGCGGGAGATTGCAGCGCAATTGAAAGCCATGCGCGCAACGCCGGTTTGCATTAAAAGGGGGCAGCCATGAAGGAATGGTTTACTATTGCCGAATTGGCTGAGGCAGCTTTGCCAGGGTTGCCGAAAACAAAGATCGGTCTCAACAATCTTGCGCTTAAGAAATGGCGTTTGAATAGACAATTGTTTCGCCAAACATTAGGCAAAACCAAGCCGGTTTGGGAGTATCACATCTCTTTATTGCCGGAGGGGGCGCGGGCGGCATTGTTGGTGCGGTTTGGTGGGGCTGTTGATGTGAAACAAACGCAAGGGGAGCAAAAGACAAGTATTTGGGTGCGTTATGAGGGGCTTTCCAAGGCGCATAAAAGGCGCTGTGAAGAGCGTTTGAAGGCACTTTGCTTTTGGGAAGATTTGCTCCATGCCGGTATGGGTGTGCATGATGCGGCAAGTTTGAGTGCGGTGCAATTTGGTGTGAGCCGGATGTCGCTTTTTAATTGGCGGCAGATGGTGGAGGGGTATGAGCGCCCTGATTGGTTGGCAGCTTTAGCGCCTTGTTATGGTGAGGAGAATGTTTCGCAATTTGCGCCGTGTCATGAGGGGGCGTGGGAGGTTTTTTGTTCGGATTATTTGCGTCCCTCTAAACCTGCTTTTTCAGCGTGTTATCGGCGGATGGTTTCGGTTGCGCAGGAGCGGGGTTTTGAGCCCATTCCTTCTGAGCGGGCTTTGCGGCGTCGTTTTAAGGCGCAAGTTTCCAAAGCGGTTGTGGTTTTAGCACGTGAGGGAGAAGAAAAGGCAAAAAAGCTTTATCCAGCCCAACGGCGTGATCGCTCGAGCCTGCATGCATTGCAAGCAGTGAATATGGACGGGCATAAGCTGGATGTTTTTGTGAGCGTTCCTTGGACAGAAAAGCCTGTGCGGCTTTATCTGATTGCGATACAAGATCTTTATTCGGGCAAGATTTTATCGTGGCGCTTATCGGATGCTGAGACTTGGGAAATTGTTCGTTTGGTGATTGGGGACATGGTGGAAGCTTATGGCATACCAGAGCGTATGACCTTGGATAATGGGCGCGCTTTTACCAGCAAGTGGATTTCTGGAGGTGTGCAAAACCGTTTTCGTTTTAAGATTAAGCCGGATGATCCGCAAGGGCTTTTGACGAGTTTGGGGGTGCAATTGCAATGGACCACCCCTTATAGCGGACAGTCTAAACCGATTGAGCGGGCATGGCGTGATCTGGCAGAAGCGATTTCGAAACATCCCTTTTGTGCGGGGGCTTATACGGGCAATAAACCGGATGCCAAGCCTGAAGATTATGGAAAACGTGCGATAGGATTTGAAGCGTTTAAAGCCCATGTTGGGGCGCAGATTGTGGCGCATAATGCGCAAGCAGGGCGTAAGGCGGTTAATTGTGCGGGGCGCAGTTTTGATGAGACCTTTACTGAGAGCTTGCAAGCAGAGGGGACGATTATTCGGCAAGCAACGGCAGCACAACGGGCTTTATGGCTTTTAACCTCTGAGGCGTTGCGTGCGCAAAAAGGTACGGGGGAGATTCATTTTTATGGCAATCGTTATTGGGCGCGGGCGTTGAATGAGCATGCGGGGAAAAAAGTGATTGTACGCTTTGATCCGGATAATTTGCATCAAGATTTACGGGTTTATGATTTGAATAATCGGTTGCTTTGTTTGGCACCATGCCTTTGTGATGTAGGTTTTTATGACCAGCAGGCGGCGCGCTTGAATGGGCGTTTGCGTAAAGAATATGTGAAGGCTGTTAAAGCAGAAAAACAGTTGGCAGCAAAGCTTGCACCTGATCACTTGGCCGATGTTTATGGTCGCCTTGAGAAAAAGGATGAAGTGTTCAAATCGAAGCTTCCGATAAAGCCAAAGGTGAGCCGCTTGATGCCAAACAATGTGGGGAATTTAGCTTTGAAAGCAGACGATGATGAGGCTTTGGGGGAGGAAGAATTCAGTCAACACTTGCATAAAGCTTTGAGAAAGCTTTCCGCCTCTGATGAGGGGCGTGAGGTGATCAAGTTTCCTAAACGATAGGAAAGGAAAGAGGGGGGATTTGTAAGAATTCTCAAAAGGAAGCTGGTTTTGTATCGCGTATCAGCTTGAAGCGTTAACAAAGAAAGGGGGGGAGGAATCTTATCCATTTCATAGTCTAATCAATACATGAAGTTTCTAGGTATCTTTGCCTGATCGGGTGAGATGCGTGGAGTTAGCAAGTTCCCTGATGTGTGAGAAAGAGAGGGGATTTGCAAGGTTAGCCGTTTTAGTATCGCGTACGGCTTTTAAATGTTCATTCTAAAGACAAAAGATAAGGGGCGGGTGGGAGCCCTTCCCCTTATCAACAGTCTAAAATCAATACGAGAGGGGAATATACATGAAAAACGCGATAAATGCAACGGTCGATAAAAATCCTTGGGCGCGACCTAAAATCCAGCCTAATGGAACAGCACAAAACCGCAACAGTGATGACATTGCTTTATGGAATGAGCTTGTGGATGCGGTGAGAGCTTTGGGGCAAATGAATGATTGGTCGAAAGCAGAGGTGGCGCGGCGCATAGGCATGCCGGATGGGACGTTTTCGCAATGGTATGCGGGCAGTTATGCGGGACAGTTGGGGAAGCAAAATGCAAAGGTTCAACAATGGGTTGAGGTTTTAAAGGAAACGGCGGGGTTTTTGGAGCGCATTCCTGAAAAGCCGGCTTTTCAGAGGAATCGAATTGCCAGTGAGATTATTGATACTTTAACACTGGCACAAAGTACGGGGGATATGGTGATGATTACGCTTGATGCGGGCAGTGGCAAGACCGAAACCTGCCGCCATTATCGCTCTACCCGCCCGCATGTTTATCTGGTGACAGCCAGCCCGCATACGCGCAGTGTTCACGGTATTTTGAATGATATGGCAGCAGAATTGGAAGTGGTGGAATATAATCCCACCCGCTTAACGCGTGCGATTGGCAAAAAGTTAGAGCGCGTGGGCAGTGGCACGTTGTTGATTGTTGATGAGGCGCAAAATTTAACGGATGAGGCGATTAATCAGTTGCGCCACTTTGTTGATATCAATGGTACGGGGTTGGCTTTGGTTGGCAATGATGAGATCTCTGGACGGTTGGTTCATCGTCAAAATGGTCCCTCTTATGCGCAAATTAAAAGCCGATTGGCGATGCATCTGAAACGGCGCAAGCCCTATAGTGAGGATATTGCAGCGCGCATTCATGATTGGGGGATTGAAGATGTTGGTGCGATAAAGTTTTTGACAGGGATAGGCTTAAAGGCTGGAGCTTTGCGGCAAATTGACAAAACCATGATGTTGGCACGCATGGCAGCGCTTGGAGATGGGTGTGAGGTGACTTTGAAACATGTCAAAGCGGCATGGAAAAACCGTGACGTGGAGGAATTGGCATGATCTCTTTATGCGACAAAGAATTATCCGATACGCTTGTTGGTCTTTATGACGATTATCAATGCGGTTTTGATATTGGAGAAAAGCTTCAATTGTGTGTTGATTTGGCGTTATTGCTTGAATTGGAGTTGAGTGTTCATCGTTTGGGGGAGGCGGATGCGGTTTTGGAAGCTGAAGTTGCAGAAGTTTTGGCTGAGTGTGAAGGCTCTGATGCGGATGAGAGCAATCGTGTGATTTATATGGATTTTGGAGGAAGCAAATGATGGAACGTAACCCCTATATGGTGAGAGAGTGCTTGATTGCTTTGCGCTCTGCCTTTTTACAGTATGAGGTGAATGGCATTTTTATGCATGGACAAGATGTTCGAGAATTGAATGAGTATTTGCGTCGTTTGGCAGGCTATAACCACGTTTTAGGTCATGAGCTTATGCGGTGTCGTTGGCAATTGAAAGCGGGATGTGCGCCTTCTTCAGGGGATGTTGTGCCATTTCGTCGGTTTCAAAAAACATAAGGAGGAAGTTGGTGATGAATCCACAAATTGAACTTGAAGGTACGCGTTATATGAAGGATGCGAAAGGGGCTTTGGTGCCGGTAAGTTTGATCCGCCCTGCGGATTTGTTAGAGGATGAAACGGTGCGCAAAATTATGGGTTTTGCGAAAGAATTATCGGCAAGGATTGCGCGTTTTAACAACCATACGATTGCGGATTTGAGTGATTTTGATAGCTTGCTTGCGCAAGAATATGGTGTGGAGCGGCGTGGCAAAAAGGGCAATTGTACTTACACAAGCTTTGATGGTTTGCAACGCATTAAGGTGCAGGTACAGGAAAGTGTTGATTTTGGACCGCAATTGCAAATTGCCAAAAGCCTTCTTGATGAATGTTTGAATGAATGGTCTGCGGATGCGCGCCCTGAAATCCGTGCGATTATTACGCGTGCTTTTAATACGGATAAAGAAGGCAAGGTGAATCGGGGGGAGATCTTTATGCTGTTGCGTTTGGATATTGATGATCCACGCTGGAAAGAGGCGATGCGTGCTATTCGTGAGTCATTCCGAGTGACAACATCCAAGGAATATGTGCGTTTTTATGAGCGCGATACATTAGAAAGCGCTTGGCGTGCTGTGACCATTGATCTGGCGAAGACATGAGGGGGTGACATGTCTTTAGCTGTCCTTCATATGGGAAAACGCGCGTTAGGTCTTGATGATGAGACCTATCGCGCACTGCTCTATCGCTTGACAGGCAAGCAATCGGCGAAAGATTTGAATTTTTCAGAAAAGCACTTGGTTATCGCTGAAATGAAAGCGTTTGGTTTTAAGCCGAATGGGAAGCGTTTAGAGGGTAAATATGCCAAGAAGCTCCAGGCGCTTTGGATTGCTGGGTGGAATCTTGGCATTATTCGTGATCGTTCAGACAAGGCGTTGCTTGCCTTTGTGAAAAGACAGACAGGGATTGATCATATTCGCTTTTTACGCGATAGCGATGATGCATGCAGAGCTATTGAGGCATTGAAAGGTTGGTTGCAGCGTGAGGGTGGGGTTGACTGGAGAGGAAAAAACCGCGAAGATTCATGGAGGAAGAAACCAAGCATTTCCATTTTGTGTGCCCAATGGAAGTGTTTGAATCCCGATGCTGTGTTTGATCTTGGGGCTTTTCATCAAAGTGTTATGGCGTTAAGTGGTAAAGCTTTGGGTGAGATGAGTGGGGGCGACTTTAGAGAAGTTATGAATGTTTGGGGGCGGAAAATCCGTAAAGGTGTTAAAAGCGAGGGGTAAGCATGTATGCAAGAGGAAATCTATAGCGATTTTCCTGCCTTATTGCGTGAAATAGCTGATGTTGCGGGCAGTGAAGCAGCATGGAATATGATGCGGGCTTTTGGTGGACGAGAAGTTTATATACCCGGGCGTCTTGAGAGTGCGGATTGGTTGATTGAAATTGTTGGGTTTGAAGAGGCGCAGCAATTGATCAACCATTTTTGTTTTAATGGTTCGGGTGTGCGCCTTCTTATCCCCCTTGGCAGAGATGCTGAACGGCGGCAAAAAATGGTGCAAGCGTTGCAAAAAGGCTGGTCGGTTGATGCTGCAGCTGCTGTTTCTGGTATGCATGTGCGCACAGCCTATCGCTTGAAGAAGAAAATTTCTTTGCAAGAACCACAAGGTTTATTATTTCCAGAGTTTTATGAGTATTGAGAGTTTTGACTGACAGTGTCAGGCTTATATTGGGGGTTTGAAATCCGATAAACTGCGAATGAATTTTTATTCATTGAGTGGTTTGTTATGATTTCAATAGATGCCTCTTTTCTTCATCGCCTTGCACCTAAATTGGCGCATCATGCGCGCCAAGATTTTATTATTGTTGAAATGGCACGCGTGTTGCCTAAAGCTTTATCTTATGGCGGGATAACGACGCGTTTACGTATTGCCCATTTTTTAAGCCAATGTGCCCATGAGAGTGATGGCTTTTTTACCCTGCGTGAATATGCCTCTGGGCGCGCTTATGAGGGGCGGCGTGATTTAGGCAATGTCAACCCTGGGGATGGGGTGCACTTTAAGGGGCGTGGTTTGATCCAGTTGACGGGGCGCAATAATTATCGCCGTTTTACGAAGTTTTGGCGCTCAGTCGATGAACAAGCGGTTGATTGTGAAGCATTTCCGCAAGAGCTGGAAAAGTTTCCAGCAGCGCTTTGGTCTGCTGTTTGGTTTTGGCAAATGAAAGGCTTGAATAGGCTGGCTGATCAAGATGATTATCTAGGGATTACCAAGGCGATTAATGGGGGAAGAAATGGACTTGTGCAACGTTTGATTTATTTGAACCGCGCTAAAAAGCTTTTGGGGCTTGGAGGCGAGGTAAAGGCATGAAGCCCTCTTATCGTGGTTCTAGGCTCTATTTATGGTGGTCCTTTTGGTTTGCTTGGGGGGTTATTTTTTTGCTTGTTTCTGGTGGTTTGTGGGGGGCTCCGCATATTGTTGATATGGCGAGCATTTCTATTCCTTCGATGGTGGCGATTATTGTTGGCAATCTGGGGGTGCATCGTGGTTTTGGTTCGTTGGATTTTTCCAATAGGAAACATTCCCATAAGCGGCGTAGCAGCTCCTATGATGGGGTGGAGATAACGAGGTGGGGAGATAAAAGCAATGTTTAGCCCTGTTTCAAAACTGTCTTTTGGTCTGCTTTTTTTGGTCAGTGTGATGTTGGCGGCTTTTGGCTTTATGAAAGCGCAAGTTTTAAAGGCGGAAAAGGCGCGTGATTTGTATTGGCAGTTGGAGATTGCCAAGGCTTCTGCACGCGCACAGCTTGAGATGGAGCGACAAAGGCAAGCAGCGTTTGAAGCTGAGCATCAAGCGCAAGGGGTGATTTCGGCTTTGGAACAAAAGCTTGTGAAAATGGAGGAGGTCAATGGGAAGTTGCCGGTTACTGGCGGTGGCATTGGGCTTGAGCGTGTGCGCTTGCTCAACACACAAGCCGGTGGGTAGCCTTTCTTATCATTTTTTATCGGTTGAATTGCCGCCTGTTGTTCGCATGGCGTGTGCCCGCCCAGCTTTATTGCCAGAGCGTGCTTTGAATGCGCGCGAAGTGGTGCACTATTGGGGGCGTGATCGTGCTGCTTTATTGATTTGTGAACAGCGTAGAAAAGCTGCGGAGCGGGCGATTTTAGGCACAAGAGAGGGGACTTTTAAGTGAATTTGGATATCAGTGTTGCCAATGGCTGGTTGTCTTTATTGTTATCGGTTATTGCGATTTGTGGGGTTTTGAGAGCCTATTTTTCTTCAGGTGCGCGGGAAATGCTGAAAGATATGACAGTGCTTAAAGAGCGTGTGCAAAAGTTAGAAACAGAGATGGACTTTTTGCCTGATCGTGATGCGCTGCAAAGATTGGAAGTGAATATGGAGAAATTGAATGGTCGTCTCAACACGCTTTCTGCACAATTACAACCGGTGGCAGCCATTGGTGAGCGCTTGCAAGAGTTTTTACTGGAGAATGCCAAGAAATGAAAGCAGATATGGATAAAATCATCCGTGAAGAAGCGCGGTTGATTATTTTAAAAGGGCTTGCTTGTGAGCGCAGTGAAACTTTATCGAGTGCGATGATTGAGCGGCTTTTATACAGTTATGGCATCAGGCGCGATCGCGATTTTGTGCATAATGAATTGGCATGGATGGAAGATCAAGGTGCTGTTACGTTAAAATGTGTGGGTTCGGTTTTTCTTGCGGCATTAACAGAACGGGGAGCACGTCATTTAGACCGGAGCTTTTCCATTGAGGGGATTAAGCGGCCTAAACGTTCATCAATAAAAGACGAGGTGAAGGATGCGCAAGGTCGGGCGTGGACGTTTAACGGCGATTGATTTATTGCCGCAAGCTTGTGATCAAATTATTGCTGCTGCTGCTGAGGCTTTAAATGGGCGTGAGAAGACACAAATGGCTATTTATGGTGAGTTTAAAGCGGCTTTGAAGGCTTTACGAAAGGAAACGGGTCTCAGCTTTTCTATTCCCTCTTTTTCGAGTTTTAATCGTTATTCTTTGCGGCTAGCCGTGATGTCACGGCGCCTAGAACAGACAAGAGAAATTGCCGCAAGCCTCTCGCAGCGCTTTGATGCTAAAGCTTCTGATAATATCACTCTTTTGACGGCGGCAGCGATTAAGGAGTTGATTTTTTCAACGTTGAGCAGCGGGAAAAACCTTTCACCAAAAGCGGCACAAGAATTGGCCAATGCGCTTAAAGGCGTGTTGGCGGCTGAACATTTGTCGACCACCAGACGGCAAAGATTAGAGAAGGATTTTACCAGCAAAGCAAGCAAAGCGGTTGACGCAGCAGCAGCAGCGGCGGGGCTCTCAGAAGAAACAGCGCGAGCTATTCGTGCGCAGGTGTTGGGGGTAAAACATGGCTGAACAGCCCTTTTCAAAAAGTCATGTCTTTGATCATCAGAGTGGTTTTGACATTTGGCGGAAAAGTACTTTTCCCAAAGAGAGTGATCCCTTAGCGGAAGGCGTTTTGATGGCACATCAACGGGCATGGATTGAAGATAAGTCCCCATTAAAATTGGTTGAAAAGGGGCGGCGGACCGGCATTACTTTTGCAGAAGCTTTGGATGATACACTGATTGCAGCGGCGGCACGTGAAGCGAGGGGCGATAATGTTTTTTATATTGGTGACACCAAAGACAAGGGGCGGGAATTTATTGGCTATGTGAGCAATTTTGCTTCGGCAATTACGAGCCATAGTGGGGATGTTGAGGAATTTTTATTCTCTGATCAAAGGGCGGATGGTTCAACAAAATATATCTCTGCTTATCGGGTGCGTTTTGCTTCGGGGTTTCGGGTTGAGGCGCTTTCTAGCCGCCCTGAAAATATCCGTGGGTTACAAGGTATTGTGGTGATTGACGAGGCGGCGTTTCATCAAGATGTGCGCGCTGTTTTGGATGCGGTTAATGCTTTGTTGATTTGGGGAGGCAAGATCCGTGTGATCTCTACCCATAACGGTGTTTTAAACCCTTTCAATGAATTGATCCGTGAGGCGCGAGCAGGTAAGGTTCCTTTTTCGGTGCATTGTTACCCCTTTGGTGTTGCTGTTAAAAATGGCTTGTTTAAACGGGTTTGTGCCATGAAGGGGGAGGTGTGGAGTTTAGCATCTGAGCAACAATGGGAAGAGCAAATTCGTGCGTCTTATGGGGTGCGTTTGGCTGCGATGCACCAAGAATTAGATGCCATACCAGCCGATCAAGAAGGGGCTGCTTTAACACGCTTACAGATTGAAAATTGTTGTGCGCCAGATATTGCGGTGTTGCGTTTTGCTTGTGTGGATGATTTTAAAAATCAATCGGAACATCAACGAAGTGTTGCTGCTTTTGCTTGGTGTGAGAAACATATAAAACCTCTTCATATTGGGCTTGACCGGCGGCGCCAACATGTTTTTGGCGTTGATTTTGCGCGATCGGGCGATGCGACATCGATTGTGGTGATGGAGGTGGGACAAGATTTGGTGCGCCGTGTACGGTTTATGGTGGAATTGCGCAATACGCCGTTTGATCAACAAAGAGAGATTTTATTTTATGGGGTGAATGGTTTGCCGCGTTTGATGGGCGGCGCGTTAGATGCGCGGGGCAATGGGGCTTATTTAGCCGAAAAAGCGGCGCAGCGTTATGGGGCTTGTGTGAGGGAAGTGCAATTGTCGCAAAGTTGGTATGGCAAAGAAATGCCGGCTTATTTAGAAGCTTTTGGGGATGGGACGATTGTTTTGCCGCGCGATAGTGACATTGTTGCCGATCATCAAGCGCTTGCTTATGTCAATGGCATTGTGAAGATTCCAGACAATCATCGTTTTAAAGGCAGTGATGGTTTTATGCGCCATGGTGATAGCGCGATTGCTTGCGCTTTGGCTTATTTTGCCAGCCGCCAAACTCCTGAAATTTATGATTATACACCTGTGAGAGAGGCTTATCGTTTTGATGAAAGCTCGCTCTTTTCAACGCCTTTTTTTTCAACAATGCGATCAAAGATTTATTGATGGGATGATGAGATGGTAAAACTTTTAGATCAGTGGGGCAGGGCGCTGAATATCAAAGGGTTGGAGCGAGAAGTTGCAAGCCCTACCGTTGGCGGTGTTCGTGATGTATGGTCACAAACCATTGTCAGTGGTCTGACCCCTGCGCAACTTGCTGATATTTTGCAACAGGCAGCACGGGGGCATCCAGAGCAGTTTTTTCAACTTGCCGATGATATGGAAGAGCGTGATTTGCATTATCGTGCTGTGCTTGGCATGCGTAAAAATGCTCTCACAGGGGTGGAGCCTGGAGTGATTGCCGCAAGCAATAGTGCACAGGACAAAAAGATAGCAGATGCGGTGCGGGAAGTGATCAGTGCGCCTACCTTTGTTGATGATTATGTGACGGATTTATTGGATGCTTTGGGGAAAGGTTATGCGGTTGTAGAAACCTTGTGGGACAAGAGTGCCAAGGAATGGTGGCCGGTTGCTTGGAAATGGCGTGACCAGCGGTTTTTTCAATTGGATCGGCGGGATGGTTTTCATTTGCGTTTAAAAGAAGAGGGGTCTTTTAATGGAAGTGAATTGCCTGCTTATAAATTTTCTATTCACAGACCCAAGTTAAAAAGCGGTTTGCCTATTCGTTCTGGGCTTGCGCGGCTTGCAGCTTGGGCATTTCTCTTCAAGTCTTATACACTGAAAGATTGGATGGCATTTTTAGAAGTTTATGGCATGCCTTTGCGTGTGGGTAAATATGGGGCAAGCTCTTCTCATGAGGAGCGACGGGTTCTCATTCAAGCAGTGCGTGATTTATCCAGTGATGCGGCAGCGATTATTCCCAAAGAGATGGAGATTGAATTTATTGAAGCGGCAGGGGGCAGTGGCAATGCGGTGTTTGCTTCTAAGGCGGAATATTTAGATCGACAAATTTCTAAAGGTGTGTTGGGGCAAACCATGACGACGGATGATGGTTCGTCCTTTTCGCAAGCGCGCATTCATGAAAATGTGCGCCATGATATTGCCAGAGCTGATGCACGCCAATTAGCTTTAACGGCTAATCGTGATTTGATTGTGCCTTTTGTTGAGATTAATTTTGGACGCCAAGAGCGCGCCCCCCTTGTCTATTGGCCGATTTCGGAAAATGAAGATATTAAAGCGATTAGTGATGCACTGGAAAAACTTGTGCCCTTGGGTTTGCGTGTTGGGGCGCAAGAAGTGCGCAATAAGATTGGTTTTTCGCAACCAAAAAAGGAAGAGGATGTTTTAAAGGCTCCTGATAATGCGCTTGATGATGAGAGGGGAGAAAAGGCTCATGTTTGTGCTGATTGTGGAGGTGTTTTTGATGTTTCTGTGACAAGAGAGAGCAAGGGTGCAAAAGAGAAGGGTGGGAAATATCACGACGAATTGGACCGGCTTTCACAAGAAGCTTTAAGTGACTGGGAAGAGGACTTAGAACCCCTTTTAGAGCCTTTTAAAAAGCTTGTAAGAGAAGCAACAAGTTATGAGGATATCCTAAAAGGCTTAGATGAATTATTGGGTGAGATGGATCATCATGCATTAGCAGCGCGCTTGGCAAAAGTACAAATGATTGCACGTGGGCTTGGGTATCATGGATGAGGAACTTTTTAAAACCGCCCCTAAAGAGGTCACCCGTTATTTTGAAGCCAAGGCACTTGTTCCAAGCTTTGATTGGCGTGATATAGCACCAGAAGAACATACCTTTTCCTTTACGGTGGCAAAATCGCTAGGCTATGATATTTTGGAGGATTTTAAGCGAGCGGTTGGAGAAGCCATAAAGCATCAAGTTCCTTTTCAAGATTTTCAAAAAAATTTGATGCCGATTTTACAGGAAAAGGGTTGGTGGGGTAAAAAGACCAGCATTGACCCCAAAACTGGTGAAAAGAGCGTGGTACAATTGGGCAGCCCACGGCGTTTAGAAACGGTCTATTGGGCCAATACCATGAGTGCGCATGCGGCAGGTGAGTGGGAGCGCACACAAAATAATAAAGAATTTTTGCCCTATCTCACCTATGCTTTGTCAAGTTCAGAACATAAGCGTTTAGAACATGAAAGTTGGGTGGGGTTTACCGCACCCGTTGATGATCCGGTTTGGGATTGGCTTTATCCGCCCAATGGCTGGCGGTGTAAATGCAGTGTGCGACAGGTAAGCCGTTATGAAGCAGAAGATTTAGGCTATGAAGAGGGGGCAGAGCCACTTCATGTTGAAAAGCAGGTTTGGCACAATAAGCGGACGGGGAAAGTTGAGAAGATACCAAAGGGCATTGATCCTGGTTGGCATTTGAACCCTGGGAAACATCGGGCGCAAAATTTAAGCAATTTTTTGAGTGATAAAATTTCTGTGATGGGGGACAATGACAAACGCATTGCCATTGAAGATATTGTGGGTTCGCCAATTTTGGAAGCCATGTTTGAAGGACGGATGCCTCGCGGGTTTATACCCATTGCACCGATACCACAAAAGGTGGGTGATGTTTTTGCAGCGGAAAATTCTCTTATTCGCTTATCCGCAGACAGTGTGAAACATATTTTGTTAGAGCATCAAGTGCGTGATCTTCACTTGGATGATTTTCGTGGCGCCATTCAAACACTCATTCGCCCCCATGGAATTATCAGGCGAAAAGGTGTACCGAGCGTTGTGTTTTTGGGTGAAAATGATGGGGTATGGTGGCGCTTAGCGGTCAAATTTGTAGCAAGCAAACAAGAATGGTGGTTAACCTCCATGCATAAAAAAAGCTCTAGAGAAATTGGACGCTTATTGGATGCGGCTGAAAAAAAGGGCGAGAGGTTGTTGTAAAGAAAACACCGGAAAGACCTGCTGGCTTTTGTGAAATGAGAAGGCGTGGAGGGCGGTCAACTCCTCGCAGATCCGGTAAAACCGTCCTGGTATAACTGGCTCACGCCTCGTGGATAGAAGTAACAGTTTAAAAGTTTAAAAGCAATCTTTAAAAAAACGACTTGAGAAAAACCATGTTGGCTTTTGTGAAGAGAGTCGATGCGTGAGAAAATGAGAAGGCGTGGAGGGCGGTCAACTCCTCGCAGATCCGGTAAAACCGTCCTGGCAAAACTGGCTCACGCCTTACCTCCAATGATATAATGTTTTTAAGCCAAAAAGCAATCTTTAAAAAAACGGCTTGAGAGGGGCTTTTTTTGTATAAGACGATAAATTGTACCTCTAACTTCACGACGGCGCTCTATCGCCTTTGAAGTGCCTTTGAAAACGATTTTATGGGATGGTTTGGCACGGGGGTTTCTCTCACAAGGAGAATAATAGGGAAAAGAGTGCTTTTTGAGAAATGCTCTTTTGACTGACAGTGTCAGACTTATAGTGGGAGTAAGTTTCATGCATTGTATTGCCAATGACAATTGTAAAGCAATAGGCAATGTATGGAACAGGAATTTCACGAAGATCAAAAAGATGGGGATGCAGAAACATTTCATGCTGCGTTAATAGATCTCTGTCCAGACGTTTTATGCCAAGACATTTCATGTGAAGACGCCACCGTTAGCCAAGCGCCTGAATGGGTAGAGCTTTTGCCCAAAGCGCCCCATGTGAAGGCACGTGATGGACGACAATGGCATTATAACCCGCAAACTATTTTAAAAGCCTTTGCAGCCAATAAAGGACCGCTTGTGATTGATTATGAGCATGGGCAACATCACCGTGCGAGAAATGGTTTAGAAGCACCTGCCAGTGGCTGGATTGAAGAATTAGCAGAGCGGGATGGTGCGATTTGGGGGCGTGTTAAATGGACCGATATGGCCGCTAAAAAGATTGTTGCCCGAGAATATCGCTATCTTTCGCCGGAGTTTCGCCATTCCAAGAAAGGTGAAATTTTAAATTTAGCAGGTGCTGGTTTGGTGAACCGTCCAGCCCTTGTCATGACGGCTTTAAGCCGTGAACAGCCTTCCCCTATAACTTTGACGGAGAAAATGATGGATTTGACAGCCATTGCCAGTGCACTATCGCTGGCAGAAGATGCTAAAGCGGATGAGGTTTTAGCAACGCTTAAAGCGCGCGAAAAGGAACGCGTGGAATTAAATGCCCAATTAACAAAAGCGCGAGAAGATTTAGCGCTTTTGCAAGAAGAGCAAAAAAATACTGCCATTGAGAGTCTTTTAGATAAGACCATTGAAGAGGGCAAGATTTTGCCGGCTGCTCGCGAGGAATATCGTGCGCTCTGTAGCCTTGAAGGGGGGATGGAACATTTTAAAAGTTTGGTCGAGAAGTTGCCGGCGCTTGCCTCAACAAGCCCTCTAGAAGTGTGTGCCTTAGCGCAAGAACCAAAGCTTGCTCCAGAAGAGGTTGCCCTTGCGGCACGTCATTATCAGGAAGAGCAGAAGCAAAAAGGCTTCGACATCACCATTAGCCAAGCGGTTGAGTATATTAGCGAGCAAAAGGAGCGCCCATTATGAGTACGATGATTTTGATTAAATCTTTTCGCGCTGGAGATGTGATTTCACCTTATTGCATTGTTGCAGCGCGCGGTGACGGAATGGTGGCAACGGCTTCTGGTAAGGGTGATAAATTATTAGGGACTGCTGGGTCATTGAGTGCCAAGGCTGGTGAGATGATTGATGTTGGCCAATGTGGTTGGGGCGAAGTGGTTTGTGGAGGCAATGTTTCCTTTGGTGATTTTTTGACCTCTGACCCCAAAGGACACGCCATTAAAGCGGAAGCCGCAGATCGCACCATTGGTATTGCCATGAGTGATGGCTCTGCTGGTGATGTTATTTCTTTTAAAATTAATTAATCGAGGCATAAAATGAACAGACCTTTTCCCATTGATCCAACACTCACCGCTATTGCTATTGGTTATCGCAATCCAGCAGGTTCTCTTATTGGCGATAAAGTTTTGCCACGCGTTTGTGTTTTAAGTGAGGTGTTTAAATATAGTGAATTTCCTTTAGCAGAAAATTTTACCGTGCCTGAACTTGAGGTTGGGCGAAAAGGGCGCCCGAATGTGGTGGAATTTTCTGCCTTTGAACGGGAAGCCAGTGTCAAAGATTACGGACTTGATGATCTTATCCCCAATTCAGATATTGAAGCAGCGGCACGCGCACGGGCGGAGCGACGCTCTCGTTATAACCCCGAAAAGACAGCTGTAGAGGGACTTGCCAATTTGCTAGAATTGGGGCGTGAAGTGCGTGTTGCAGCCCTTGTGCAAAGAAGTGAAAATTACGCACCAGAGCGTGTGATTACGCTTAAGGGTGAAAATAAATTTAGCGATTATGAGAAATCTGACCCTTATGCCACTTTAGATGAGGCGATGGATAAAAGTCTCGTCTATACGCCCAACACCATTGTTATGGGCAAAGTTGTTTGGTCAAAACTCAAACGTCATCCCAAAATCATTAAAGCCGTTAAAGGAGGTGGCACTGCTGATGGTTTTGTCACCAAGGCGCAATTTGCTGATCTGATGGAAATACACCCCGATCGTTTACTCATTGGTGAATCGCAAGTGAATTTGGCCCGCAAAGGGCGTTCGGCACAATTGGCACGCGTGTGGGGCAATAAGATTGCACTGCTTTATATTGACCCTACCAAACAACAGGCAGATGGATCGGTGATCAGTTGGGGCTTTAGCGCCCAGTTGGGCGAGCGTTTGTCTGGAGTGATCCAAGATCCAGATATCGGCTTGTCGGGTGGTAAACGGGTGCGTGTGGGGGAACGGGTGTGTGAATTGGTTGCTGCAAAAGATGCCGGTGTTTTGTTGCAAGAAGTTGTCTAAGGGAAACTTTTAAACATGGCTTATGCAAGCAAAACATTGATTGAAGAGCTCTGGGGTGATGACTTCTTGGATGACTTATGCGGGATGGATGAGAATTCTGATCCAGTTTTTTCAGAGCAAGCCATTGCCCGCGCGCTCGAACAGGCAAGTGGTGAGATTGATGTGCATTTGTCTCATCGCTACTCAATCCCCATTGCTGGACAGCCGGCGGCTCTGGGTATGATCTGTGTCAATATTGCTGTTTATAATTTAGCCATACGCCATACGGCACTGACCACGACCATTGAAGATCGTTACAAACAGGCGGTTGATTTGCTGAAACGTATTGCCGAAGGCAAAGCGGGTTTAGGCATAGATGAACCTAAAATTATGAGCGAAGATGGACCGGTTCGTGATGGGGCTTTCTTCCATGCCAAGCCGCGTTTGATGGGAAGATAATATGTCTGTTGCAACCCATATTGAGATTAAAGAGATGGGGCTTGAAGCGGCTTTATCCTTTTTGCAAAAGGGAGCTGATAGCTCGATGGGGACTTTGGCACAAGGGGTTGGGCGTCTCATTCAAGAAAGCACAAGGCGGCGGATTCAAAGTGAAAAAACGTCTGCCCAAGGAGAGAAGTGGAAAAACAATTATGCCCGCACCTCCATTCTTTATGCCAGTGGGGCGCTTTCACGCTCCATTGATATGAAGGCTTCACCAGAACAGGTGATTGTGGGCTCTGGGTTGGTTTATGCGCGGATTCATCAATTGGGTGGGGTTATTCGCCCGAAAAATGGCAAGACACTGCGCTTTTTTCTTAAAAGCGGCAATGCACACCGCTTTATTTGTGTGCATCAAGTGACCATGCCCGCACGCCCTTATTTGGGGCTTTCAGAGCACAATAAAGTGGAAATTGTCAAAGCGACAGAAGACTGGCTGGAAAGGGTCTTTTCATGAGTCAAACGATCACACAAGCAGGGCGCATTAATCAGTTTCGTGAAGCGGTGATAAGAAGCCTTAAAGGGGCTTTGCCGGATGTGCGTGATTGCGGCTGTCAATTTGGACGTTTTAACTTAGAAGAGCTTGAAACACAGATGCTGGTGGCTCCAGCAATACGGGTTGCGGTGTTAGAAAGCCGTTTGAATCCTGTAGCAAGTGGGCACATGAGTGCGGATCTTCATTTAGGGGCTTTTATTATTACCACAGGTAAAGAGCGTGATGTTTCCAGTTGGCTTTTAGCAGAAGCCATTGCGGTGCTTTGTCATAGCGGGCAATTGTGGGGACTAACGCATTTGAGTGCCCCGCGTGAGGTGCAAATTGAACCGATTATCTCTGCGGCGATTAAGCAGCGTGGTGTATCGATAAGCGTGGTGGAATGGCACCAAGATTTGCATCAGTTGGGACAGGATATTTTTTGTGATGAAGGACAACTCAAAAGTGGTTTGATTTCATGTGATGATGAGGTGTTGCCATGAATGATGCGCATTTGTTGAGTGACACCTTGCGACAAATAATGAAGCGTCTTGATGCGCTTGAACGCTGTCTTGCCAACCAGCACATGATTGGGCGGGTTGTGCAAGTTGATGGCCATAGGGTGCGGGTGAAACTTTGCGAACAGGGTTCTAATGGACAAGCGGTTTTATCGCCTTGGCTACAAGCGCAAGAAGCGGCGGGAGCTGTTTCCAGCAATATGCCTTTCAATGTTGGTGATCCGGTGCGGTTGTTAAACCCCCATGGCGAAATTGGTTCTGCCTCTCTGGTGGTGCGCGATAGCTATAGTGAGGATGCGCCTAATCCCGCACGCTCGCCGCAAGAGTTGGCGCTCTGTTATGCCGGTGGCGCTTTGCGGATGACAAAAGATGAACTTATTCTCTCCCATGGGGAAAACCAAATTCATTTGAGTGCACAAGGTTTGGTGCTTTCTCATCAATCAACCCGTGTTGAATTAACGGGCAGTGTGCGGATTGAAGCAAAAGATTTACAGCACAATCAAAAATCTGTTGGCGCAAGCCACAAACACGGTGGGGTCAAAATGGGTCCTTCCACAACCTCTTCCCCTCTTTAAAGGAGTTTTATCATGCGTGAGAACACTTATGTTATTTTAACCAATGCCGATTTTGTTGCAGGCAAGCGTTCACCGGGCAAGGGTGAGGAAATTTGTTTAAGTGAGGAAGCGGCTAAATATCCGTTGCTGCTTGGTCAGATCGCTGAAAAACCAGCCCCTGTTGTTTCTGCGCCCCCAACTGTTTCTACCACAAAGACAAGCAAAGGGGCTTAAAGCATGCGGTGCGGGATGAGCGAAAAGGATGGCTCTCTTTTATATGGCTTT
Source organism: Bartonella sp. AA86SXKL (assembly GCF_042196885.1). Taxonomy (NCBI): domain Bacteria; kingdom Pseudomonadati; phylum Pseudomonadota; class Alphaproteobacteria; order Hyphomicrobiales; family Bartonellaceae; genus Bartonella; species Bartonella sp. AA86SXKL. Next base: position 22,029 of record NZ_JBHIRE010000020.1, read on the forward strand.
GCACATTGCCAACAGTCACTTCGTAAATGTCTGACGACAAGAATTGGGACACGGGTTTTGCGTCGTCATTATGGATGTGATGTTGGAGCATTCCAAGATGCCAATGCTGATCCTGCGACGATGATGCAGCTTTATCAAGCAATTGTTGAAGCACTCGATGATCCAGAGTGTGGAGAGCCTGGGTTTTCGTTGCAGAGGATTGATCTGACAAAAGCAACGCGTGAAGGCACGTTCCATTTTGTTTTAACGGGTGTTTTTTATCCCAATGGGCATTTGGGAGATTGGTCACACCAAGAGCCAATGAGCATCAATTTAGAGGTTGGTGATGACTGAGTTTGAACCTTTACCCTTTTCACAGATTCCTTTGCCACAAATTATTGAAGAGCTTTCTGTTGAAGCAATTTTAGAGCAAAAGATCACGCGTTTGACTGAGCTTTTTGCAGCGCATCATATTCCTTATAATGTGGAAAAGACGGCTTATGATCCGGTTGTCATTCAATTGCAAGCGGCGGCTTATGAAGAGTTGCTATTGCGCCAGCGAATTAATGAAGTAGCGCGGGATAATTTACTCACATTTGCCCATGGAACAAGTTTAGATCATTTGGGGGATTTTCATGGGGTCACGCGCCTTTTGGATGAAGATGATAAGCGTTTGCGCCGCCGTATTCGCTTGAATAGACAAGGACATTCCACAGGTGGCACAGCGCCACGTTACCAATATTTTGCCCTCTCAAGCGATATCCATGTCAAAGATGCTTTTGTTTATCGTGAGGGTAAAAGTCCGCTTATTCATGTTGCGCTTTTTAGTGACGCTCCTTCAGGGGTGGCTGATGAGGCTTTAATTGCAAAGGTGCAAGCAGCCCTTGATGCCCCCCATGTTAAAATGACCAATGACCACATCCTTGTGAAAAGCGCGGTACAGCGGATGATCAATGTTTCTGCTGATTTTTGGTTGTTACCGGATGAAGGCTCCTTTGTTTTGGAAAGAGCGGAGCAGAATTTAAGAGCAGAATGGGCGCGTGCGCAAAGGCTTGGGCGTGATTTGTCTTTAAGTTGGATACTAAGCCGCTTGATGGTTGAGGGCGTTCACCATGTGAACATAACGCAACCTTTTGAGGATATTTTGGTCGCACCTGATGAAGCAGTCGCACTAGGGGATATTGTTTTGTTTGAACGGGGGCGTGCTTATTGATGCTTTCCTCACTTTTGCCCCCGAATTCGAGCTTGTTTGAACGTTGTTTTGCAGAAGCAATGGCTCTTGAACTTCACGTTAAAACGGCACTCGAAGAAATACCCCGTGCGAAATTTATTACGCGTCCGCCTTCTTGGTTGCCCTTTTTAATTGATGAATATGGCTTACAAGAATTAAACCCTTATTTCTCTAACCTTTATGATTTAATTGATCAGGGTCTTGCATGGCAAAATATTCGCGGCTCCCTTGCGGCAATAGAGATGGGGCTTGAATGGCTAGGGATTTCGGCACGCTTTCAACCCGCCTGGACTGGGCGAGCATGGTGGAATTCCTTTCAACTTGATTTTGATCAGTTGCCTGAACGGAAAAGCCTTGAAGCCATTGAAGCGATTACCGACCTTTCCAAAAGTTTGCGCTCTGATTTTCGCCGTGGGACCTATGGTTATGATGTGCAAGCTGTTGAATGCAATATGTCACGCCTTGATGACAGCATATTGGAGTATGAAAGCGGTGTTCACTTAACAGCTGGGGGCACTTTGTTTTCCTTTGGGCGCACAACAGAGATCAATCACACGCTCACAAGAGAAGAAGGCAGGCTTATTGGCAATTGGATAGATGATGGGGATGAAGAGTTAAGCTGGGATCAAATTGATTATCCATGGGACATGGCAAATTTTCCGTGGTGTTCGGTCAAAAAACATGAACGCGATATACTCATGGCAGAGTGGTTCCAAAATCGTCCCCTTTATTTGGCTTTAAGAGACGCAAACAATACTCTGATTGGGTATCGCAGATGCTATGCTGTAGCGCCTGTCGAACAGGCTTTGGATGGTGTTTATAGCCATTCAGGCAATCACTATCAGCCCTCCTCGATGGGCACGGCGCTTCTTGTTGCAGCCCGCACAGATTTTGAAGATGTTGAGGACAAACAAGCCGCTTCTGTTTCCCTTCTCGTTCATGGCATTCCCAAACAAGATATCCCCCTTGATATCCCCCTGGGCAAGCTTTGGCTTGGAGCTCATGAACTACGTGGTGGTGTAGAGATACTCAAAACACCTATCAATATTCCTTTGCGTGCCGATGTTCGCGAACAATTCAAGATTTTATTGAGGTTTTAATATGAAGCATGAAAGTGGTTTA
>NZ_JBHIRE010000021.1:0-21744 GCF_042196885.1 Bartonella sp. AA86SXKL
TTTTTAAAAACTGGAGTGCTCCACATGCCTCCCAGCACCCCCGCCCATTTAATTAATATAAAAAAGAGAAAGGTAATAAGATGATATTTGATGATGGAGATGGATATGTAATAACACGTGAGTGTGCAAAGTTTTTTAGTGTATCCACAACCACGATTCGTAATTAGGTGCTTCAAGGAGGGCCCAGAGCTATATAAGCTAGGGAGAGCAGTGAGATGGAGAAAGAAAGAGATCTTATCCTTCACTCCAAAGAAAAATAAGGAATAAATTAGCTAAAGTTGTATAAACCGTAGAAGGTGGTCTAAAAGTTGATCTTAAAATAGCTCTTTAAATAAAAAATCTATATATTTAATATGTTAAAGATACAAAATGGTGCCCAAAAGAGGACTCGAACCTCCACGCCTTACGGCACAGGTACCTGAAACCTGCGCGTCTACCAATTCCGCCATCTGGGCTTATAAAATTCATCTAAGCGCATGAAGCAACTCTGTCAATAAAATTATAGAATTTATTTTTTCAGCTTAAAACGATAGCATTGAACTTTTAAGGGAGATCATGATTTTAGAAGTTTAAGGTGTGAGGACTGTCTTTGATAAAATTGTTGAATCCGGATTAAATGTGTAAATAATAGGAATGCCGGTCGCTAATTCTTGAGATATAATTTCCTCACCGGAGAGACCTTCAAGCGCCATAATAAGAGCACGAAGAGAATTTCCATGTGCTGCGATCAAAACAGTTTGGGAGCGCAAAATATAAGGCTGGATATGGTAAAGATAATAAGGCCAGATGCGCGCACCGGTATCGCGTAGGCTTTCTCCATTCGGCGGCGCAATCGTATAGGAGCGGCGCCACATTTGCACTTGCTCCTGCCCCCATTGTTGGCGTACTTCATCTTTATTTAAACCAGAAAGATCACCATAATTACGTTCATTTAATGCGGGATTTTTTATCACTTCTAAATCTGATTGTCCCATTTGCTCTAAAATGTGCTGAGCGGTTTTTTGAGCTCGCTGTAAGGCAGATGTATAAGCGATATCAAACCTCAAACCATATTCTTTCAGTTTTTTTCCTGCTGCTATCGCTTCTGCATGACCTTTTTCTGTTAAATCGGGATCTTTCCAACCGGTAAAAAGGTTTTTGAGATTCCATTCACTTTGTCCATGACGAATTAGTGTAAGTATGCGTCCCATTATAAATTGCCTCTATTCTATTGATTGTTTAAAATTTATCGTTCAATCCCAAAACATCGAACATTGAATAAAGACCGCTTTCATGATTTTGTGCCCATAAAGCTGCTTTTAATGCGCCATTGGCAAAGATAGAGCGTTCTTGCGCTGTGTGTGAAAGAACAATGCGCTCATTGGGACCAGCAAAAATGACACTGTGTTCTCCAACAACTGTCCCACCACGTGAACAAGAAAAGCCAATGGTGCCTTTTTTGCGTTTACCTATATGACCATTGCGTTCGTTGACACGCACATTTTTAAGCATAACATTGCGCCCTTCAGCTGCTGCTTGGCCAAGAAGAAGGGCTGTTCCAGAAGGAGCATCAACTTTGTTAGCGTGATGCATTTCATAAACTTCGATATCAAAATCATCGGCTTCTAATGCTTTAGCGGCTTTCTTTACAAGGTTGGCTAAAAGATTTATTCCAAGGCTCATATTCCCGGATTTGACAATAGTTGTATATTTCGCAAAATCTGCAATTTTTTCTTCTTCTGTTTTGCTAAATCCTGTGGTGCCAATAATATGGACAAGGCTTTTTTGAGCAGCGTAGTTAGCATAAAGAATACTGGCTTCTGGTTGTGAAAAATCTAAAATACCTTCTGTATTAGAAAAGGCATTTTCGGGATTGTCAGTGATACTAATCCCAAGAGAATCTGAACCAATTAATGCACTGGCATCTTTTCCTACAAACGGTGAGCCTTTACGTACAAGAACAGCACAAAGCTCTACATCTTTCCTCTGCTGGATTGCTGTAATGAGTTCACGTCCCATTCTTCCATTTGCACCAACAACTGTAAGGCGCATTTTTATCTCCTTATGATACTTTACTGTGCAGTATAGGCAAATTCTTGCCTTCTTTCCAATGGTTCTTTTTCTTTATAGAAAATTTTTTTCCTGCTTTAATTTATCTTGTTGTGCTGTAAAACACTGTCGTTTAGAGCAAGTGATATAAGATCTACAAATTTAAATAGAGATGTTTTTCGTTAGAGTGTGTGATGAATATTCTTAAGTAAGGTTTGCTTATGAAACCTAATGAAGATTGTGTATTACTTTACGCTTTTGTTTCTTTCGTTCTTTAAAGGAGAGCGTTCTTCATGCAAAATAAGATCTTCCAAACAAAATAGACCTATATTGTCAATTCATGCGCTTTTCTTAAAGAAATATATTTATCAATTCTTCTAAACTTATTTTATGATAGTGCTCGTGAGTGGTATCACGAGAGAGTATCCATGAATAATATAAAATCTATTTTGCGCCACTATCTTTATGCTTCATGAATAGAGCAAATCAGCATTATCATACGTTTTGTTAGCCTTTAATGTTTTAACAATTCTTGGCACTTAGTCATTTTCACTCATCAATTCCATTTGTGACGCATAAGAAAACGATTATTTATCATTGTATATCAATATGTTATACATAAATAAAATCACGTAAAAAGGAGTAAAAACAAGGGGCTAACAAGAAGTTGGATTGTTTACACACGAGAGTTGGCCGGATTCTTCATCTTTTAGGAAAGTCAGTTGAAAAAATTGTTATGTTGTAAAAAACGCATGATGAGGCTTTGTTTATTATAGAGAAAATAGGATATATATTATGCAATGCGTTTTTTCATATATTGGGAAGAATGGAGTATAACATGCGTTAAGTATTGTTATTTTATTTGCCTAGCTTCCAATGATGCTACAGTTCTTGTATTTAAAGAGAGTCTTTAAAATCCTTTCTTAAGTATTTTTTATCCCTGTGCTGATCTTTTTTGTGACACGATAAGAAAGTGATTTTTGTGATTCAATTATAATGGGTTTTATTCTCTGTTTAATGCGATCATAAATCAATGTATTATTATATTGTTTATACGCATGCATAAAAATTCATAAACCTATAAATATCCTTTAGATAGAATATCACTTTTATTTTTGTTTGTGAGAGAAGGCTAGAAATCAAGATCTGCATAGTGAGCACTTGCAACAATTCCGCGGACGCGATCTGTTAAAAGAGAACGAAAAGAAGGGCGTGATTTAATTCTCATATACCAGTCTTTGGCAGCAGGAGATTGTTCCCAGTCAATTTCCCCTAGAAAGTCAAGTACAGAAATAGAGGCTGCTGCTGCTAGATCTGCATAGGACAAGGCAGAACCGACTAAGCTATCGCGAGAGGCGCAGAGCCAATTGAGATAGTTCATATGTGGTAAAATATTGGCACGTGCATTGCGTAAAATTTGTGAATTAGGAGCACCACCGCCAATGGCAAGTGGCATTTCACGTTTATGGATTCGTTCTCGTACGATATGGCGCGTTGCTTCATTTTCGAATTTATTTAAGAACCAGTCATTGAGACGGCGTACTTCCGCACGATCTAAAGGATTTTCCGGAAAGAGCTTATTTTCTTGTCGTAAACTTCCATGTGTTTCGTCTAAATATTCGCAGATAACAAGAGGACCTGATAATGGAACCTCGTGTTCATCGAGAAAAACAGGAACATGACCAGCGGGATTGAGGGCTAGAAATTCGTGTCTTCTTGCCCATTCATATTCTTCAATCAGTTGAATAGTTACACCATATTCCCCAAGAATGAGGCGTATGAAGCGCGAGGCAGCGGATAGGGGAGAGTGAAAAAGTGTCAGCATAATTTACACTATCAAATAGAGTTGAAGAGAATTCTTTCAAGTAATCATTTTTATAAAGATGCTTGACTAGAAGTACAAGATCATTAGTAGCTGCTAGTAATTATAATTAATAAATTGTTAATGACTAGGAATTGTTCTCTTATGCGATGGTTTGCAAAATGGCAGCACGTAATTCCTCTAAACCGATAGCTTTTTCTGAAGAGGTTACAAGAAGCTCAGGATAAGCTGCTGAGCGTTTAAGAAGCTTTGTTTGTGTGCTCATAATTAATTTTTCCAAGGCATTTGATTTGATTTTATCGCTTTTTGTCAAAACAATGTGATAAGAAACAGCTGCTTTATCAAGGAGAGCAAGAACATCTTCATCATTATTTTTAATTCCGTGCCGTGAATCAATCAAGATATATACACGTTTTAACGTTGTGCGCCCCCGTAAATAGCTAAAAATCAAATTTGTCCACGCATCAACAAGATTTTTAGGAGCAGCAGCAAAACCATAACCAGGCATATCTACTAATGCTAGAGGGGGAAGGTCTCCTAGTTGCCCACTGAATCCATCGGGGACAAAATAATTAAGCTCTTGAGTCCGTCCTGGTGTATTTGAGGTACGTGCTAAGCTTTTTTGTTGGACGAGTGCGTTGATTAAAGATGATTTTCCAACGTTGGAACGTCCTGCAAATGCAATTTCCGGTGGTCCTTCGGGGGGGAGAAAGCGTATTGCTGGTACACCACGAATAAAAATCCAATTACGAGAAAAAATTCCAGAAAGGGAAGAATCTCTTGTCATTCATGCACTTCTTTTTTGGGTGATCTTCTCCAGATGGCTTTCAGATTATCAAAAAGCTCAATTTTAACTCCTTGGCGCTTCATCATGATACCTTGCTGAATAATTGATAATATATTATTCCATGCCCAATAGATGACGAGACCAACAGGGAAAGAGGCGAGCATAAAAGTAAAGACAACAGGCATCCATGTGAATATCATCGCTTGGGTTTGGTCTTGAGGAGCAGGATTCATACGCATTTGTAAAAACATCGTTATTCCCATAATCAAAGGCCATGCACCAATCAGAAGAAATGTTGGCGTTGTATATGGCAAGAGACCAAACAAGTTAAAAAGAGAAGTTGGATCGGGTGCCGCTAAATCTTTAATCCAGCCAAAGAAAGGGGCATGGCGCATTTCAATGGTGATATAGAGAACTTTATAAAGAGCAAAGAATATTGGGAATTGAACCAACATTGGCCAACAACCAGCAAGGGGATTAATTTTTTCGGTTTTATATAGTTCTATTATTGCTTGTTGTTGCTTGGTTCTATCATCGGGATATTTTTCTTTTATTTCTAGCAACCGCGGTTGTAAAAGCTTCATGCGTGCCATAGATTTATAAGATTTATTGGCTAGAGGAAAAAGAAGAGTTTTTAAGAGCACCGTGACAAGAAGGATGGCGATACCAAAATTTCCTGTTTGTTTATAAAGAACATCAATGAGAGAAAACATTGGTTTGGTGATGAAATCAAACCAACCCCAGTCAATTAAAAGAGCAAACTTTTTGATTTTTAGATCATTTTGATAGTTATTAATAATTTCAACTTGTTTTGCACCAGCAAAAAGCCGATTTGTAATAGTTTTTGTTTCATTTGGAGCAATCGTTAAAAGCGATCCTAGCAAGTCAGACTGATAATGCGTTTGCAAACGATCAAAATAAATAAAACGGCTTGTATATTCTTTATTTTGCGGGGGAATAACTGCTACAGCCCAATATTTATCGGTAATACCAATCCAACCTCCTGTTACTTTGGAGAAAGTCATACTTTTCTGCCCATTATCAGAATTCGGGTCAAGCTCTGCTAAGGTTTTATATTTTTCAGTTTTGAGCGAATCTCCTGCAATACCTATCATACCTTCATGAAGTAAATAGGTTGCATTTGTATGTTCTGGTGGTGCTGCACGTGCAACGCGGGCATAGGATGAGAGATATATTGGTTGATCACTTTCATTGCTGATAGAATCTTCAATGGTAAACATGAAATGATCATCAACAGAAAGAATACGCCGGAAGATCTGTCCTTGTCCATTATTATAAATTAAAGTGATGGGTGTTGAAGGAGTCAGGATTGTATTGTTTCCCTCTATTTGCCATTGTGTATCCGATTGTGGCAAAGCTTTTGCTGGTAAAGATGCACTTGCAAAACCAAATTCAGCAAGGTAAGTCGTTTTGAAACCCTTAGGATTCAGCAAATCGATTTCCGGTGATTTTTTATCGACTGTTAAACGATATTTTTTGAGGTGAAGATCATCAAATTGTGCACCAACAAGATTAATAGAGCCTTCCAGTTCATTGGTTTTGATCGCAATACGCTTTGTTTTGGCCAATACAGCTTTCCGGATTTCAGGTGTCATTGGCTGTTCGATGATAGATGTTGCTTGATGCGTTGAGGTATCGTCAGAAAAATTCGTCGTGGTAGTAGAAAGGGTTGATTGTTGTTTTGACAATTGCTGTGCGATGACTTGTTGTTTTTGTAACTTTGCTTGTTTGGGAGCAACATGAAGAAATTGCCATGCGATGAGCACTACGAAAGATAAGCCAATAGCGATAAAGAAATTGCGGTTATATTCCATCCGTACACCCTTGTTGTTGTTGCTGATGTTTTATTTTTGGTTTTATTCGCCGATTTAATTCACTAATCAAGGATGTAAAAGGTGCATATAACACATCACGGTACGCTACAATGACATAGTCTGTTCCTGCTTCCATGTGGTTTGTTACACCAACTCTCACGGCTTCACGCAAGCGCCTTTTAATACGATTACGTTTCACAGCATTACCGTTTTTACGGGTAACAGTGAAGCCTACACGTGCAAAAAGAGAATCTTTTCTTTCTGTTGTTTGTTCACGAGATTTAACTTCGAGCAAAAATAAAGGACCACGTCGTTTTTCTCCTGTACGGACAGCCAAAAAGTCTGCTCTTTTGCGAATACGGCAGGGATGTTTTTTCTTCATAAAAGAATATTTCGCAATTTCATTAAATGCCTGCAAGCAGACATTGTAGGTTCATAATAAAAGTTTCACAACGAAGAAACGATGAGCAATTCTCAACGGTTGTGAAAATTTAAATGGTTAAGCAGAAAGCCGCTTACGTCCACGAGCACGTCTTGCAGCAATAACTTTACGTCCTCCAGCTGTGGCCATGCGTGCACGAAACCCATGGCGGCGTTTACGGACAAGTTTAGAGGGTTGGTAAGTACGTTTCATTTATTTAAATACCGCGGAGTGCGGCCCTTCTTAATCTTCGTTTTATGAGTAGTTATGCGCGAGATAAACAATTTTATCCTATCATACGGCTGTTAACCCATAAGGAAAAATATAAAAAAAGTCAATCTTAGATTGTTTTTCTCTCTCTTGAAAGAATACAAAACACCTTATAACTATCTGTGATGCTTTTTTACAATACTGTAGGAGTGTTAGAAAATAACGATTGAATCTACAGAACATAAATGGCTAGGGACTTAAAGAATTAAAGAAGATGTGACTGATTACTGTATGCTAAATTTAAAATATCCTTTAAGATTAAGAGTTTTTTTCAGTTTTTTTTTACAAAATTTTTATCAGAATATTTATTAAAGTGGTTGTAGCACAAACGTGATTGATAGGATTTTATAGCAGATTTTATGTTTGAGCTTCTTTATTTTAAGGATGGTTTCATATTTTTAAAGAGATAAGAGATGTATACTTTATAATGCTGAGTAAAGTAGAAAATTATCAGGTGATGAACCTTGTAAGTATTTTTCGTTCTTATGCTTATATTTGCTGGTATTTTTATAGAGAGGAAAGAACATGGATCTTATCACAAGTGAGGCTGTCCGTAACGTATTACGTACAATCAAAGGACCAGATCTTGAAAGCGATATTGTGTCGTTGGGTCTTCTTTCAGAAATATTGATTGCTGATGGTAAGGTTTTCTTTTCCATTACAGTTCCTGATGGAGGTGTGCAAAAATGGGAATCATTGCGTCGTTCTGCTGAAAAGGTGGTATGTGCTTTGGAGGGAGTGAAATCTGCTGTTGTTACACTTACAGCAGAAAAAATAACAAAGACAGCACCTAGTCGGAGAGCAAATCTCTTACCGATCAAAATGCCCATAGAAGGTGTGCAGCATGTGATTGCTGTTGCTTCTGGAAAAGGAGGGGTCGGAAAATCGACGATGGCAATAAATATCGCCTTAGCTTTACAAGATTCTGGTTTCAAGACGGGGGTGATGGATGCTGATATTTATGGTCCATCTTTGCCGCGTTTGACAGGACTTGTTAATCAAAAACCACAGCTCATTGGAGAAAAAAAAATTCAACCTCTTGAAAAATTCGGACTTAAATTGATGTCGATGGGATTTTTGGTTGAGGAAGAAAAGCCGGTAGTATGGCGTGGTCCTATGGTTATGGCAGCGGTAACGCAATTGTTACGAGACGTTTTATGGGGACCTCTGGACGTTTTAGTCGTTGATATGCCGCCCGGTACAGGGGATGCACAACTAACGCTTGCACAACAGGTACAATTAACAGGTGCGTTGGTTGTCTCTACGCCCCAAGACCTTGCTTTAGTGGATGCGCGTAAAGCAATAGAAATGTTCATGAAAGTCAATGTTCCTATTTTAGGAATCATTGAGAATATGAGTTATTTTATCGCTCCTGATACGGGAAAACGCTATGATATTTTTGGCTATGGTGGTGCACGGGCAGAAGCGGAACGTCGAGAAGTCCCTTTCTTAGCGGAAATACCGCTTGATGCAGCTTTACGATTTTCTTCAGATGAGGGGATCCCTATTTTTGTTGCTAAGCCTAGTGAAGAGCATACTAAACTGTATCGTAAAATTGTTGATCAAATAAAAAATCAACTTTTTTAAATGGATGTTTGTTTAAGAGAGTTTATTAAAACACAATTATGGAAGACGTAAAAATAGTTGCTTCTTTGTAAGGGGAAGTTTTAATGTGTGAGTGGAGTATATAGGTTAAATAAACAAAAAATTATTCATACGTTTGGGTAACCTGAAGGGGACCCAAATTAGAAGAGATAGAGCCATGAGGTAGAAAAAAATATTGGACTTGAGGCAAAAAGAAGAAGACCGAAAATAAAAATATTTTAGAAAAATTGTAAAAGGTTGTAAAAAATATTTTAAAAATCATTTTTTGATACGAGTTTTCTTGATATAAATCTCAACATTTCTTTTTAGAAGCATTCATTTTTTGCAAAGTAGCCTCAAGAGCTGTTGTTAAAGCATTCCTTCCTCCTTGATGAGAAAAGTAATTTGACAAAAATTCATTTGTTCCACCCTTTGTTGAAAACTCTTTTTCAAGCAGTGCAAAATCGAGAGATACAGAACGATCCGTTGCTATAGTTTTACGCATTTCATCTGTAAGATTTCCAAACATCATGGTAAGGAATTCTGCTGATTGCTGTTTTTTTAACCCTTGTGTTATAAACCATTGATGGGCAGTTTCTATAAAATTAAAATATACTCCCATAAGTGAACCAGCTGTCATAAAAAGATTAAACTGCTCTTCCTTATCCAGCACCAATGTGCCCCCCAATGCATCAAATAAAGTGCGTAAAAAGGGATGATTGGGATAGATTGGTGTCAAATTTTTGCATTCTGCAACAAAAGGTAATGGAACAGCACGATAAACTTTATGATTAATCCACTTTTCTATTTCTGCTGCTTTTGCCATAGCAAGTACGGAAATAACCAGCTGTTCTGGACGAAAACGAAGAGAGCACAAAACGTCTTCTGCAATTTGGTTGGGCAAGCAAAGAAAAACACAATCACTAACATCGAGCAACGCTTGGTTATTTTCAGCAATCATAACTTTATCATAAGTGCGTGAAAGGCGCTTTGCTGTTTGTGCATTGCGAGGCGAAACAATAATGGAAGAAACATCAAAGTTGCTTTTCATTAAGCCATTCACCATTGAAGCACTGATTGTACCCGTTCCCAAAAAGCCAAGTCTCATTATCTATTTCTCAGTTTCATCTTTTAAAAGGAATTTCAATCAACATTTCAGGTGTTTTAACTAACATAAACGCTAATTGAAGAAGCAACACATAACATAGCAAAAATAATCAAGCCCAAATAGATTTTAGGCTTGTCAAAGAGAACGGCAAAAGCAGAAAACCAACCAACAACAGCTGCGGCTAATGCAAATAAAAACCCCGGTTTATTCATAAGCACAATATGCATTGCCATTAAGCCACCAATAATTAGCGCTCCAAAAACAATGAGCAAACCTGTTGCAAACTTTTCATAATCATCCATATTTCGCTCCTTATAGCGCTTAATTATTACACACTTTTTAACGCATATGCACATAAAAACGAAATGTTTTTTATTGAATATGGTTAAAACGGGGGGTGCCGTTTATTGATTAGATGTAAAAAATGCAGGGATATGCTGTGGCCAACGCCAAGGTAAAATTGCAATTAAATCAAAGCGTACAGACAAAAGGGCATAATCTTTTTGCCGTGCGAGCCAAATATCGGCAGCTGCCTTAATTCGCTTTTCATTCATTCGGGAAACCGCTTCCATTGCTTCAGCCAACGTTGAACGTGCTTTAACTTCAACGATTAACACAAGATTTCCGCGTCGTGCAATTAAATCAATTTCTCCACATTTTGTTTTAAAACGCCTTTCGGCAATGTGAAACCCTTTGCAACGTAGCCACCAAGCTGCCAATTTTTCTGCACGAACCCCTCGATAAAAAGACTTTTGTCTGCGTTTTTTTTGTATCATTTTACGCATTTTTTAAAAAGATTAATCGCTGAAAAAGTTCCTGCTTTTTAAAACCAGTTTTTTTTGCAACAAAAGCTGCCGCTTGAGCAGCAGAATGTGTCCGTGCGCGTTCTAATAGCATTTCATCAATTTCTTGATCACTTATCACATTTAAAGAAGAAGATGATTCTCCAACAAGGACAACAATTTCCCCACGAATATGTGCTTGTTTTCTGTAATTTTCTAACAAATTTCCCAAATTGGAAACATCTACTGTTTCAAACTTTTTTGTTAATTCACGACAAATGGCAGCAGGTCGATCAGCCGAAAAAAGAGTGACCATATCCTGTAAAGTTTCAACAAGACGATGCGGTGATTCATAAAAAATCAAAGTTGCTGGAATCTCTTTTAATTGTTCCAACCGTTTTCGGCGCTGTAGCTTTCGTGCACTCAAAAAACCTGCAAAAAAAAAGCTATCAGTAGGAAGCCCTGTCGGTATAAGAGCGGCTAAAAGAGCGGATGCTCCAGGAATAGGAATAATTTTATGACCAGCTTTACGGGACTCTTCCACCAATCGAAATCCAGGATCAGAAATAAGTGGTGTTCCGGCATCTGAAACAAGTGCTACTGTTTTGTTTTCTGCTAAAGCCGCTAAGAGCTTCGGACCCGCTTTTTGCGCATTATATTCATGATAGAGAAAAGGTTTTTTTTGAATACCGTAACGTTCCAACAAAACACGTGTTACTCGCGTATCCTCACACGCTAAAATATCAATTCCTGCAAGTACTTGCAAAGCACGAAGCGTAATATCTGCAAGATTTCCGATAGGTGTTGCCACAAGATAAAGCCCTGATTCTATAACGGGTGCAGAATAAGCATGCGCACCTATAAAATATGCTTTTTCACACATGCTCTTTTCTTTTCATTAAACTCTCCTCACCACAAGATTTTTATCCATACTCATAAGCCATTTTGGCTCATTTTTTACCAGCACATTTTTTATCATTACAAAGGCTTACCTTACTCGAATAATCGATTACACTACAATAAGATAATTTCATATTTAACGTCTTAATTTAACATTATTATCTATTTTGATCCGCGTTATTTTTTCCAGTAAAACAAATTCCAAATGTAACCAATATTCTATCAGCCCCATGATTTTCTATAAAGTTTTTCCTTCGAGAACCAAAAAACAATTTTGCGCATGTTATCATCTCATGCTTGTTTGTGCTCTTTTAAAAGCTAAGCTTTTTAGATTATTTCCATAACGCCGATTTTTCAAATATTCTATTGATATCCAAAATATTTTTCTGAGCAAATGTAAATAACTCCTTTTGAAACACATACAGTTAACTGGCAGCTGACTGTATTGTTATTAATCAAATATAAGCTCTTATCAGAAAAATACTTTATTTTTTCATATTCTCTACAGCTTTAACAGTATACAGTATAATGAGTACCTTAGAAAAGTTTAAGGCTAAATTTTATCTTAAAGATTTGATTTATAATGGAGAATTTATTATTTTGCTTATTGATTAGGAGCTTTAAATATCGTAAAATTATCTTAGTTCTTCTTATAGTCAATTAATCAAAATCATTTTCGTGCATCTTGAAACCTTCTCAAAGCAAAGATTATCGCATCATTGGGGATCGCAGAGAAAATGATGCTATTAGCTTGTGCTTTTTATTTCGTAAATGTGGAACTGTTCGTTCACAGGAGTGCGTTATACCTTTTTCGGATAGTGTCGCGAAATAATTGTTTGATATGTGTTGAGAGCTATTCTTAAAAATAAGCCCATGACTGAACAACACAAGTTTGCTTTAATTTTGGATACCTTATTTTTTCTGAAGGATATGCTCCCATAAAAAAACGTAAGTAATAAAAGCGGGGACAATACGTTATCTCTTCTTTTTAGAGGATATTGTGATGCTTTTGAAAGTTTTAAAACCGAATGGACAGATGATAGTAAAGAGAAAAATAGTTTTTTTCCTTTCAGATTTCATATTCTTGCTAAATGAAGCTGTATTTTCGTTTCAGAGATTACTCAAATAGAATATGCAATATTTTTGCTCTAGCTACAAGAGCTGGAACGGCGTGCAGAGCTTTCATTCACCTTAATCTTTCTTTTAAATATACCACTTGTGTTCAATTTGGATGTTGATTTACAAGCAATAGCGAAAGCACAAGCTTTATAAAAAAACAACTCTATAAAACGCGTCATAGAGTGGTCATGAAAGCTATTTTGTTTTTTATCAGGTGTTTTGCTAATAGCGATAGTCTCCATGGCTTGGCATCTGCTTATTCTTACGGTATTTGTACACATTCATTACAGTATATTGGTAAAGGTTAGATGCAAGGCGATTATCCTTGATGCAAAAATAAAGGGTTAATGTGAGATTAAAGATTTTTTCGTGTCATTATCAGTAGAAACATTATAAAGGGCTTGAACAAGCATGCTCTTTATCTCTTTATCTCACAATGTTTTTTCTACATTCATTCGTGGTTTTTCTTGAGTGAGCATTACTTGACAAGTGTAGGAGAAAAAATAAACTTGAATTGTACCTCCGTAGGTTTTGCTCTTGGCTAGTTAAAACGATTGATGTTTCTTATGAGAGGGCTAAAAGCATTTTGGATCATATGGGAGAGGGGGTAAAGTAGAACAGGCTTACTTTCCTTCAGGTTTTCGAGAACCGCGGCTGTTCCTTTATCGCAGAATTGTCATGAATATATTCATTATTGTTTTGTCATTTAAATAAAAAAATTTTGATAAAAATATGTTATGTTTTTCTATTGAAAAAAGTCATGCGGTAGGGAGAGTATTTTATATGAGAATAGAGTTCTTTTTACATTGTGAAAGAACGTATGCAGGAAGATAATTGATAGATTTCTGATCTGAGGGAAATATTTTTATCCATTGCGTTTTGTATATTTCAATTTTAGGAGAATGAACAATGATTATACATTGGAAAATTACATATTGGGATAGAAGGGGCCCTCATTGCCTTGCGGACAGATCCAAGTGATATTTTGGTTTGGGTCTTTGATGTCACACGTTTTACAATGTATACAATTTGAAGCGTTGATCATATAAGTCAGATGATCATTATACTCTAGCCACTCGTAGACAGCGGCGGGGCAATAGTTTGTGGAAGGTCCTCCGTAGATTGCATATTCAGAGTCCTTTTGCTTTTTTAATGAGGCTATTTTTAAATGGCAAGGTTGATTTTCTTCATGATGCGTATTGGAAAGGGCAACACTTGAAAGGCGATCAAAGGTTATAACGCCATCTGGTTTTGGGTAAGCAATGGGTTGAAATTTTTCTGCTGATTCAAGGCATGCATAATCTTCCTTTCCATGGGAGAGTGTTTTAAATAAGGAAAATCCGAACAGTTGTTGCCACCACATATCAAAACCGGCAAGTTTAATTCCATATTTTGTCCCATATTTTGCCCAGAGCGGTTTGGCATTTCGCACTTTATAAAGATCTTTGCCAATGAGCCCTTTTCGCCATTGTTCTTCGATTTCTTTAACCTCATCATGGGCACGCCCTTGTGCAAGAGCGGTAGCGATTTTATCGGCAGCTAATATGCCAGATAAGATGGCATTGTGTGATCCTTTGATACGAGGAACATTGACAAATCCAGCAGAGCAGCCAATAAGTGCCCCACCAGGAAAGGTGAGTTTTGGTACAGATTGCCAACCTCCTTCGCTGATAACACGTGCACCATAGGAAAGACGCTTTGCACCTTTAAAGATTTTATAGAGTTTTGGATGTGTTTTAAAACGTTGAAATTCTTCAAAGGGAGAAAGATAAGGATTTTTATAATCTAAGTGCACAACAAAACCGACAGAAATGATATTGTTTTCTTGGTGATAAATAAAGCCACCGCCACCGGTATTATTGTCTAAGGGCCAACCCGTGAAATGTTGCACTAAACCGCGTTGGTGTTTGTTGGGATCAATTTCCCAGAGCTCTTTGAGACCAAGACCAAATTTTTGTGGTTCACGATTTTTGCTAAGGTTGAAATGTTGTATCAGTTGTTTTGCAATTGAGCCGCGTGCTCCTTCCGCAATTAAAGTATATTTTGCCAATAAAGCCATACCAGGCATATAATTTTTTCCAGGAGTTCCATCTTTGTTAAGCCCCATATCTCCGGTGAGAACACCAATAATAGCTCCGTTATCTTTTTGGATGATGGGTTCTGTTGCTGCGAAACCAGGATAGATTTCAACACCCAATGCTTCAGCTTTTTTGCTTAACCAGCGGCAAACGTTTCCAAGCGAAACGATATAACACCCGTCATTTGATAAGATTTTGGGATGCAGAATATTAGGAAATATTGTAGCCTTTTGAGGCTTTAGAAAAAAAAATTGGTCACGGGTAACAGGGGTCGTGAAGGGATGATCATTGTCATTTCGCCATTCTGATAAGAGTGTATCGATACCAATGGGGTCAACAACTGCGCCAGAGAGAATATGTGCACCAACTTCGGTCCCTTTTTCAACAATTGTGACAGAAAGCTCAGGATTAATTTGTTTAAAACGAATTGCGGCAGAAAGCCCTGCAGGTCCTGCTCCGACAATGACTATGTCAAACTCCATACTTTCACGTTGGTCATGCAGAGGTGCTTTCATGGCTTATAAAGCTTTCTCCAATTCTGGAATAATTTGGTGGAGATCACCTACAAGGGTATAATCGGCAATTTGCATGATGGGAGCTTCTTCATCTTTATTAATGGCAACAATAATTTGTGCATCCATTATACCGGCTAAATGCTGGATTGCACCGGAAATGCCAACGGCGATATAGAGTTCAGGGGCAACGACTTTTCCTGTTTGTCCAATTTGCCAATCATTGGGAGCATAGCCTGCATCCACTGCTGCGCGGCTGGCACCTAAAGCAGCATTTAATTTGTTTGCAAGAGGAAGAAGCAGGGACATAAATTTCTCTTGAGAACCAAGACCACGCCCGCCTGATATAATAACACGTGCTGAGGTGAGATCAGGACGATCACTTTTGTTTGTCTCTGCTTTTACGAAAGAAGAAAGATTTGGATTGGGAGCTGGTGTTATTGTTTTAATGGGAGCAGAATTATTTTGGGAAGGCGTTGGGGTGAAAGAAGCGGTGCGAACTGTTATAATCTTTTTATAATCATTGGTGCGTACAGTTTCAAATGCATTGCCTGCATAAATTGGTCGTTTGAAGGTATTGGGTGAAAGAATGGCGGTAATATCTGAAATTTGCATAAGATCAAGAAGAGCTGCTACGCGCGGCATCACATTTTTCCCAGTACTGCTGGATGCTGCCATGATCACATCATAATCCTTTGCTAACATGAGAATTGTATCTGCCATAGGCTCGGCAAGTTGATGGGCTAAATAGTCTGCTTTTGCAATAAGAACTTGCCGCACACCATTAAGTTTAGCACTATTTTCCGCTATCGTTTGAATTTTTTCTCCGCAAACCAGAATATCGATATCATTACTGAGTACGCGTGCAGCGGTGAGTACTTTTGCTGTTTCTTCTGTATTATGATCGGCCAATAAAAGAATTGCCATAAGTTTTTGCCCTTTTATGTGAGTGTTGCTTTTACTCTAGTGGTGAGAATATTAAATGCAGTTCTTCTGTTTTAAGGCTCTGACAAGTTCTACTACATTTGCCACTTTTATACCGGATTGACGGGGTTTTGGCTCTTCAACGCTTAAAATTGTTAAGCGTGCTTTCGTATCGACGCCAAGATCAGTAAGAGATTTTTGTTCAATAATTTTCTTTTTTGCTTTCATGATATTGGGGAGAGAGGTGTAACGCGGTTCATTGAGCCGTAGATCGGCGGTCATAACCATGGGAAGGGGAAGACAAAGGGTTTGTGTTCCATTATCAACTTCACGAGTAACTGTAGCATGCCCATTTTCTATGTTAAGATGTGAGGCAAAAGTTGCTTGTCCCCACCCAAGAAGAGCAGCGAGCATTTGTCCTGTTTGGTTGCTATCGTCATCAATTGCTTGTTTTCCTAAAAAGACCATGTCGGGTTTTTCTTCATCAACAATGGTTTTGAGAATCTTAGCAATTGCTAAGGGTTCAAGTGTTTGATCCGTTGTGACAAGAAGTGCGCGATCAGCTCCCATTGCAAGTCCTGTTCGTAGAGTTTCTTGAGCTGCTTCTGGGCCAATTGAAACAAGAAGAACTTCTGAAATTTTACCGGATTCTTTTTGGCGAATGGCCTCCTCCACGGCTATCTCATCAAAAGGATTCATAGACATTTTTACGTGAGACAGATCAACGCCTGTACTATCGGGTTTGACGCGTATCTTGATGTTATAATCAACAACACGTTTGACAGCGACAATTATCTTCATAATGATCCTCTTTGTTTGTATGTTACAAGTTTATAGCAATACTCATAAGAAACCAAATTGTTTAGAATGAAGTCTCAATTTATAACTTGTGTTCTCTTTCGTATAAGCTTTTTTATGTTTACTTGTACTTTCTCGTCGTCATTTTCAATCTTCATATTTTTGCATTGCCATAATTGCCTTATTTGCTTGAATAAAAAGTAAAAAAATCAATCTGTCTTGTGAGAATATTCTTTTTTAGCTTCTTATGCTTTGTTTATGATGGTGCAATAGGTCCTTTATGCAATGAAAAATTAAGTGAAAAAGATAAAAATGGGGGGAATGATTTTGCTCTTCAAATCTTGAAGACAGAAAAATCAAAGATCTTTCTTTCAAATATTTTGGATAAAAATTGGGGAAAATATTTCTAATACAAAAGTTTTTGGGAGTTCTTAAAGCTCTATTTACTAAAATAGAGCACACTTTCTCATCATTTGTTGCGATTCTTTTCAAAAAGGTTAATGAGGGGTAGGCGTTTGTGAATACGAAGGGTCATACGATCGACCAGGCGACCAAACAGGTTAGGAACGATAAAGTCTTTTCTTTTGTTGAACAGAAAGAGAGAATGGATACTTCTGTAGAAGTAACGATGTCGGATATTGCTCAAAAATTACGCACCGTTTATGCGCAAATGCAAATGAAGCATTCGCCCCGTTCTTTAATGCAGCAGAGTTCTGTAGAAGAGCATTTTAAATCTTACTTAGATGATATTAGTCGGGCCATTTTGGCTGAACATTATATACGTCGTCAAAGAGAAAAAAAGCTTTTCCAGTTTTTAGAGCAGATTAAAACAATTGTTCAAAGTTTGCAGAGTGAAAAAAAAAGCTTAGAAGAAGCAGCGGTAACACGACGGGTGTCTCGTTCAAAATCACCTGATTCTGTTGTACAAAAACTTGCTCACATGGAATGTGAGGGAAATCAAGAACACTTATTACTTCAAAAGGTGGAAAATTTTTCGAAAGAAAACAGCATAATTTCACTCCAAACAAATGTTGAAAATACGTTGCAGCAAGAAAATAGAAGCCCTTTGCCCAGTGATGCTCTGAAATCTTCTTTTAAAAAGGCTGAGGGAGTAGTGAAGCATGCTGTGATAGAAGAAAAGGGGATGATGGGTGCTCAGGCATCTAATCATTGTATTGAGAATGATTTTTCTTCTTTAAGAACGCAGTCTCGGGAACATGTCTCGTTTTTATCTTATTTGGTAAAAAAAGGTATTCTTTGTTTTTTAACCGTTGCATTCGTGGTAGCGATAACGTTATGTTTTTATAGCTTTTTAAAAGGAGCTCGTTTTTTTTAATTTTTATGATGTTGATGTTAATAGATGTGAAATGTATTGCGCATTCGTGTTTGTGCGGAAGCTATAGAAACTAAAATTATCCTTTAAACACGCAACAGAGATTATTGGAAAAGAGGATAATTGGAGAAGGATTCTCTAATTGTTAAAAAAAACTCAAATTATCTTGAAGGTTCTGTAAGTGAGTATTTATTTACCAATTGCTGAAATGTCACTCAATATGCTGATCTTGATTGGTATGGGAGTCGTTGCTGGTTTTTTTTCAGGCCTTTTTGGAATCGGTGGTGGGTTTCTCATCACGCCGTTATTGATTTTTTATAATATTCCTCCTGCTATTGCTGTTGGAACAGGTGCCAACCAGATGATTGCGTCATCTGTAACAGGAGCAATTACACATTTTAGAAGACGTACGCTCGATATTAAACTTGGTATTCTTTTGGCGCTTGGAGGAGGGATTGGTTCTTTAATCGGGATTCAGGTTTTCTCTGTTTTGAAAAAGTTAGGTCAATTAGACTTAATGATTTCGCTTCTTTATGTGATTCTTCTTGGAAGTGTAGGAAGCTTGATGATCGTTGAAAGTTGGTATGATATGATGCGCAAGCGTAAGGCAGGAAAAGCCAATATTCGTCTTGCTGGTCGACATAACTGGATTCATCGCTTACCCTTAAAAATGCGTTTTCGGACATCTATGATATATGTTAGCATTATTCCAGTTTTAGGGATTGGTCTCATTGTGGGGTTGTTGTCTTCTATTATGGGAATTGGTGGGGGTTTCTTTATGATACCAGCATTGATTTATCTTCTGCGTGTTCCAACCAGTGTGGTGATTGGGACTTCACTTTTTCAGATTACATTTGTGTCTTCTTTCACGACAGTTTTGCAAAGTATGACTAATCAGTCCGTTGATATTGTCTTGGCTTTTTTGTTAATGCTTGGAGGAAGTATTGGTGCGCAATATGGAACACGAGTTGGACGGAAGTTAAAGGCTGAACAATTGCGTATGGCACTTGCATTTTTAGTGTTGATTGTGTGTATGCGTCTTGCTTTTCAATTATTTATACGCCCTGATAATCTTTTCTCTCTGGATATTCTTATGAGATAAAAATGGGTAGATTGTTTTCTTTATACATCATTGCAGGTTGCTTTTGTTTTATTTCTTTTTCTACATGGTCACATGTTGGGACGCCAGCTACATTCATTGATCAAGTTGACCACGAAACTGTCCAAATTATTGTAACAACGAATACGATTACTGTGGATGCAAATTTTGCTGGTCGTGATCTTTATATTGCTGGTGTTTTAGAAAATATTGATCCGTTATATTCTCGACAGAACCGTTATGATATTGTTGTAAGCTTGGAGGGACAAGATCGGACAATGGTGATGCGAGAAAAAAAACGCAATGCCGGTGTATGGGTCAATACAGATTCTCTTATTTTTAAAAAGGTTCCTCTTTTTTACTCTATGGTCACAACACGTGAAATTGGCGATATTACGAGCATTGAAGATTATAAACGCTTAGGGTTAGGATTACTCTATTTGCCATTGCAGACGGATGAACAAGATCAGAAAAAAATACAAATCTTTCGCGATGAACTTATAAAATTGCAAAAAGCTAAAAGCCTTTATTATGAGGAAGTGGGTGGGGTTCGTTTTGGTTCTGACACACTTTTCACAGCGCATTTTCGTTTGCCAGCAAATATCCCGGTTGGACATTATAAAGTTCGTGCTTATCTTTTTCGTGATGGACAGTTTATTGATAGTGCTACAACGACTCTTGAAATTGTTAAAGCACATATCACTTATACAATTTTTTATGCAGCGCACAAGTATCGTTTTTTATATGGTATTGTTGCAGTGGTTATTGCTATTACTACAGGATTTTTGTGTCGTTTGATTTTTCGAAAAGATTAACGCAAGGAAAATGTTAAGGCTTTTATTTTTTATGAAAAATTCGTAAGATAAGAAAAATAGGCACAACAACAATAGCTCCTGTCATAGTTATATGGAAGAAATTTGTAAGCGTTATAAATCCTGCTTCCCATAGTGATTGAAAAAAATCTACTATTTTTTGTATGAGGTTTCGAGGTGTCCATCCCAAAAAATTCATTACGATGCCAATGAAGAATGAAAGAATAAGCAATTTTAGACTAACGCGGCTTAATTTTTCTCTAAGAAACGCATGAAAAGAATTTAATAATTTTTTTTTTCGCTTCATTCTAAGATACTTTCGAAGATCGTGTTTTTTATTGTATTATCATAGTACAACGATGTTATTATCATAAAGGAAAAACATTTTTTTATTTTTTCTTACTTTTTTGAGTTTATCACCTTAGTCTGGTTAACGGTGCTGGTTTTTGAAATATACACATGTTTTATTGCATTTTTTGCGATATTTTCATGGCGCTTCTTTTATTAAATGAAGGGATATCCTTTCGTCTCGAGAATTTGTAGAGAAATTTTATAACGTTTCAGCATTTCTTATCAGAGTGAGAGTTCTAGTATATTGAAGATTTTGTAACGAACTTATTATTGTCGTGTATAGAAATAATATTTCAAGACAGTTTACTTAAAAAAGACTATCTATTCTAATAAGGGTGTGCTTATATAGGTATTATATTTAGATATTTCAACCTTAGTGCATTGAAAAGATCTTTTTTTTCTGAAAAAATGTAAGCAATGAATTGAGTGTTGTTAAAGGAGCAAAGGTATTAAATAGAATGTTGAAAAAGTTTTGTTATGTGCGGGTGCGTAAAGGAATATCGGGGGAGACCATGCTCCTTTTATTTAGAAATAAAATATAATTTAAAAGCTGTTATTTGGCAGAGGATTATGGAAAAATTCAAAATTCCTCTTGTAGGGGGAGGAGGTCATGTCGGTTGATGGGTGAATTTTCCTGTTTTGTTAAAATGTCAAATTGTTATTAGAGCTCTTTGTTATTAAGGCGCTTAAGCTAACAAGGAAGAGTCTTTTGATAGCATAAAAAGGCGAGAGGAAAGAAGAGACAAGCTTACCCGACAAAAGAGAGAAAATAGTGGTTTTATAGTCTTCAATTGTAGGCGTTATGACATCATGAATAGGCTCTGTTATGGGGGAGCATTCATTGTATGTCAGAGTGTTTGTTGTTGCATGTTTTGGTTTGTCTTGGCTTATAGGTGTGGGTAGAAGTCCGTGGTTGGTAAGTGGTGTTGTTTGAAGGTTTTAATAATACTTTGTTTGAGGCGCTTATGGGTCATCTAACCTTATTATTAAGCATGTGCTTGTTGTGTGGGAAATTTATATAGTAAACTTTAAAAGGAAAAGTCTATGAACTTGAAGAAAAAAATATTACAAAATAGCAGCTCTCTTGTTTCTGCTTTTATAGCTTTGGCGATGGTTGCACAACAAGCTTCAGCAAAAACACCGGCTGATACCCTTGTGATGGCTTGGAATCTTGATGCAAT
>NZ_JBHIRE010000022.1:0-19339 GCF_042196885.1 Bartonella sp. AA86SXKL
GCGAGTTTCCATGTTTTATCTCCTTGAATATGCTGGAGATACAATGCCTTTTTGCTAATTATGTTCCAAAAGGGATAAAGAGCAGCTAAAAAGGACAGAAAACATCGAAAACAAGACGGTGATCATTACTTAAAATTCTTCTTATATGACTCCAGTCTAGAACTGATAATACCAGTTTATCGAGAATTTTAGTTGATGGGGGGGAAACGGTCTATGGGGGAATGGCTCTTTTTTCCCGTTCTGTACTGCAATGTTTAAAAGATTGAATGTCGTTGTGAAGTTTAATCTTTCCCCCTTAGCTTAAAAGTAAGCTCTCTTAATGCTTTTTCTTTCAAGTAATGTCCTGGATACTGCCTGAGGAAAACTTTGTAAACGCTTTTCCATCATTGATTGTGTTTGAAGGTAAAAAGTAAAATTCTGGAGTCTTTATTTTATTATTCCATTTTTTGTAAAAACAGCACGTCTTCTAAAATTTTATTTTTTATATTGTACTTATAATTAAAAGAATGCTTCAATTATTCAAAATAAATATCAAAAGTATTCAATTCAAAAAGCTATGAGAGATAAAAGAGAAGGAAGAAACATTAGTGTTCTAAGCTGTTTTTCCTTCTCTTATTGCTCTATATCAAAACAATGCTAGAAAACTTTTCTAAGTTCTTTGAGTAAAAACTCCCAAAACCAGAGAGGAAAGTTGAAAAGTTTTGAGACAATGTCCAAAAGTTTCGAGATTCTCTCCAAAGGTTGTTTTTTAGTTTCGCCCGCAGTTTTTTTATACGATGTAAGAGCACTTTGATTTGAGAGATAAATTTGGTTCGATGGACCATCTTGTATTAAGAAAGTGCATTTTGTAAAGGTCATGCGTTCCACCTTTATGACGTAGGGATTATGAACTGTAATCGGTTCATAGGTGCTACAGGTTTTCACTTTTGCATTTGCAGTTGTCATGGATTCTGTTTCAAATGTATGTGTGTAAAGGTTACTTGTGCATTTTTCGGGTTTACTGTCGATTAAAATACATTCATCCATTATGCTTTTTATGGCTGCATTTACTTTGTTTATAAAGTTTTTGAGATGTTTAGAAAATTGAGTTTCTAAGGATAGGATTTTTAGGGATGGGATTTTTATGATCGTATTCATTTTATCAAATTTTTATTATATCATGTTTGTCAATAGCTTAGGCAATAAACTTTGTGCTGGCTATGTAGAATGAAATTCTAACAAAATGGACAAGATGAATTTAGATTTTAGAGCGAGATAGAAGCACAATTTGCTTTATGATATTAGTGGGCTATTAAGTTTATTTGCTCAACTATTTGTGTTGATAAAGACTTCTCCATGAGGCATTGTTATATGCTGTATTGTTACAATAATATTTGTGTGGGGAGTTTTGAGGAAAGGGAGTTTGTGGCTTCTTTTTTCTTTGAGCGTTGTAAACCAATTCTGATAAAAGATGTTGTCGGAAGAGTGATGTTGTTGTCATGGAGAGCGATAGAGTTTGGAAGCGTTTTTGTTGATGATATCAATGAAAAAAGCTGATGAATATAGGGCAACATGAATACAACAAAATGCGCTATTTCGGATTGGGAAATATATCTCTGAAGGAGAGGTTTGATCTTTTAGCTTCTTTTGCGTATAGTTTTAAAATTGCGATTTGCTATGCTTTAAAATTAATTATAAAGTGAAGAACTAAGTGGTTATTTACGTGTTGAGTGTGTGCGTGCGCATCATACACTGGATTTATGTCTCAACAAGATGAATTATTCTCGAATAAAGTAAAAGAATAAAGAAAATTGATTATTTTATTCGCTGTGGATAAAGTTAAAATAGCTTTATATTTATAAATATAAATTATTATTTTTCTATAAACGTAAAATTTAAATATTTTTAAATTTAAGAAATGTGACTTTCCTGATGAAACATAAATATACATTACCATTCATTATACTTATCGTATGTTTATCGACGGGAGGTTTGATTTCTACCGATATTTTTTTACCGGCACTGGGCGATATGCGTCAATATTATCAAGTGACACAATCTCAAATTCAAAGTGCAGTGGCGGTTTTTTTGTTGGCATTGGCACTTGGACAGCTCATTTATGGGCCGCTGAGTGATAATTTTGGGCGTAAAAAAACACTTCTATTGGGCTTATTCTTGTGGTTATTTACGACACTTGGTGTGATTTATACGGTTCATATTCACGCTTTTCTTGTGTTACGTTTTTTGCAAGGTCTTGGTGCTTGTGCGGGACTTGTCTTAAGTCGTGCAATTATCAATGATTTGTTGGATAAAAAAGCGGCTGGAAAACTTTATTTGATTGTTTTCCCTTTTATTGGAATGTCGCCAGCACTTGCACCTTTCATTGGTGGACTTTTGATACAAGCTTTTCATTGGCAGGCAACTTTTATCTTTTTAAGCTTTTTTATATTTTTGACCATTTTGCTATGTTGTTTTGTGCTAAGCGAAACTCTACCCCCTCAAAAACGGCAGCATTTTTCTCCTGTAGGATTAATGAAGGCATATTTAGGCGTTTTCAGAAATAAACAATTTATTTTTTATGCACTTATTCCGTGTTTTTCTTACGCTGCCTATTTTGCTTATATTGTGGAGTCGCCTTTTTTACTCACGACTTTGGGGTTATCGCCGATACACATTAGTTATAGCTATATTGGTGTCTCGTTTCCCTATATTTTGGGAAATCTTTTGGCGCGATGGTTTTTTGAACGCGAGTCTATGGAAAAAACTGTGGGGAGAGGGTACATTATTTTTGTGATAGGTGGTGTGCTGTTTGCTTTGCAAATGTATCTAAGCCCATGGCCCCTTGTGACAAGTTTTATGGCTATTGCTGTTCTTACTTTTGGAAATGGTTTTTTATTGCCGTTAGGAACAGCGTTGGCTATTTCATCGCATCCGAAAGCTGCGGGAGCGGCTTCTGGTGTTATGGGATCTTTGCAATTAGGAAGTGCGGCACTCAGTGCAGCGGTTATCGGAAAAATCTCTGGTCATAGCCCACGGGCTATGGCAACTTTGTTAGCTGTGTGTTGTATGATTGGTTTTATCATTTATATTCAAAAAGCGCGTCATTTTATGACTTCAGAAATAAGCTGAGTAAATGATAAAAAGAAAGTATTATGCGGAAATGCTTTTGATGTTTTACACAAATGGGGTACCTGTACATTAGATGAATTTTTTTATTAAGTTGCTGGATTGAGTGGGTTTAAAATTTGTTACAAGCTTAGTTTGAGTTTAACAAATCGATTATTATGGGGGGAGAATATGAGCCTAGAGTTTCAACATATTTTCATTATATTGGGTGGGAAAAGTTCTGGCTCTAATGCATGTTTAAAATAAGGGGAGGAATTGATCAATGAGCCTTCCTATTATTATTCTTTCTCCTGTAATGCCAATTTGGGATGGTGATGTTTTTTGTTCTCCATTGACAAAGCTATGTTCAACAAAAGGATTCCCTGTCACTCTGCTGGATACGCTTTCTCTTTTTCCTAAGGGTTCTCATGTTCTCAATTATTCTGCTGTAGACATTTTATCTTTTATGGCAGAAAAACTTAAAAGCTATTTTAAAGAGCCCGCAGTGCTTGTGGGATTTTCTATGGCTGGAACATTGGTACAAATATTGGCAGTACAGCTTCCCAATGTTCAAGCTGTGCTTGCTGTGAATGCGCCTGGCTATCCAGATAAGGTTTTGCAACGGCGCCTTGGAGATATTCTTGCCTCCTTAGAAAATAATGATTTATCGGGGGCTTTGGAAATACTCAATGGTTTTATGCATCCTTCTGGCGTTATAAAAAAAGAGCCTTATTGGAGATTCCTGATGAACAAAAAAGCGTGGCAATTGAACGCATGACAAGAGGCTTTAAACTCTTATTAGAAATAGATGCTAGAGATGAAATAGTTAAGTATAAGGGGAAGTTTTTAGCTTTAGTGGGAGAAAAGTCGCAACTTGCAACGGTAGATAATCAGACAAAAAGTCATAATCTGAACCATGAATATAAGATTATCTCTGGTGCTGGTACGCGTTTGTGGGAGGATAATCCTACTATGACGGATGCAGTCATTGATGAGTGGATGGAGGGACTATGAAAAAGAAAGTTCTTGTATTACCTGGTGATGGGATAGGACCAGAGGTTTGTGATGCTGCGCTGATGGTTTTAGAGCAATTCCAAT
This sequence comes from Bartonella sp. AA86SXKL, assembly GCF_042196885.1. Classification (NCBI taxonomy): domain Bacteria; kingdom Pseudomonadati; phylum Pseudomonadota; class Alphaproteobacteria; order Hyphomicrobiales; family Bartonellaceae; genus Bartonella; species Bartonella sp. AA86SXKL. The sequence goes on from NZ_JBHIRE010000022.1 coordinate 4,183, forward strand.
TGCCGATTGAATTAACTTATGGTGATATTGGTGTTGAATGTTGGAAACGGGAAGGAGATCCTATCCCTCAAGCGACTTGGCAAAAAATTACTCAGAGTGATGCTATTTTACTTGGTGCTGTGACCCGTAAAGGAAAAGAAGCGGCTTTAAAAGAACTTGCTCCGCATTTAAAAGAGAAAAACCTTGCCTATGTTTCTCCCGCACTTCAACTCCGCCAAAAGTTAGGTTTGTTTGCGAATATACGTCCTGTAAGATACATCTTTGGTCCGAGAAAACCTTTTCATTTTTGTGTTATCAGAGAAAATAGTGAAGGCCTTTATGCTGGATTGGATTTTCGGGGTATTTCTCCTGAAACAGCCGTTTGGCTAAAACATCCAAATTTGACAAAATATGGGCTTGAGGAAGCAGCGTGGACAGTCCGTTTGCAGACACGCTTTGGTTTAGAGCGGTTATTTGAATACGCTTTTTCTTATGCAAGGAAATATAGCTTTAGGCGAGTTACTTTTGCTGATAAGCCCAATGTTATGCGAGAAAGTGGACAGTTTGCTCAGGAAATTTTTGAGAAGATTGCGCAAAACTATCCGGAAATTGAAGCAGATATTCAGAATGTTGATGCGGTTGCTTTGTGGATTGCAACCAAGCCAGAGCGGTTTGGTGTGATTGTTGCTGAAAATATGTTTGGCAATATTCTCTCTACTCTTGGCTCTGGTATAATGGGGGGATTGGGGCTTGCATCTCATGTGAATGTGGGGAGCGAGATTGCTTGTTTTGAACCTGTTCATGGAAGCGCACCACGTATTGCTGGACAAAATAAAGCCAATCCTTCTGCGATGCTTTATACCACGGCTTTACTCTTAGAGCACTTAGGCTTTAAAGATGCAGCAAAACAACTGTCTGAGAGTGTTGATCAGGTTATTCGTGCTGGAAAAACCGTTACCTATGATCTTGGAGGTATAGCCTCTACCCGTCAAATGGCTGAAGCTGTTCGCAATTCTCTTATGAATTCTGTCTTTGTTCATCGTGCGGCGATTATCACTGTTGGTGATGAACTCCTTTCAGGACAATATTTGAATACGAACTTACAAGATTTAAGCCAAAGCTTGAACAAGAGAAATATTCAAGTCACACGTCATTTTGTTTGTGCTGATCAATTACAGCAAATCAGTGAGACTGTTGTTTCTTGTCTTGGACAAGAAGATCTTATCATTATCAGTGGGGGATTGGGACCAACATCAGATGATAAAACACGCGATGGAGTTGCTCAAGCTGTAAAGCAGCCTTTGGTACATCATGAAGATGTTTGGCAAACAATAAAAGGTCAATTACAACGATTAGGGATTACGGCGGATAAGAGTCATGCACGTCAAGCATTGTTTCCTGAGACAGCAACTGTGCTTGATAATCCTACAGGTACAGCACCAGGGTTTTATCTCTCTTGCGATGGAAGTACGCTTGTTGTTTTGCCTGGTCCACCATCACAGGCTCTTGCACTTTTAGAGAATTATTTAGAACACAACGAGAAGAAATATTTTTCTGTATCGCGTGCGGAGTATGCATGGACTTTGATTGGAATTGATGAAAGTACCATTGCGCAGTGGGTTGATGATCATCTTGAAAATGAATCCTTTGAACGGCATTTTTTATGGAAAAGCCCCTATGTTTTGGTGCAACTGGTTGCTCAATCAGAAGCGCTCTTGGAACAACATTTCGTGGAAGAATTTGAAAATCATTTTCACCCCCATTTAGTTGGGGCAGAAGTTACTACTGCTTGTAAACAATTAGCGATGTATGCAGAGGTTCATTGGTCTGCCAATGATCCGTGGCTTTTAAAATATTTTCAGCCCATAGAAAAAGGTAAACAAGATATTCCACTGCTTGAGGTTGAAGTGAGCCTAGAGCCTTCTTTGGAGACATTAGAAAATCAAGCAGAAAGCCTTGGACATGCTACCATGACTATACGGATGAAAGGTTATGGTGATGATCGTATAACTTTTCCCTATACGCGACCACTTTTAGGTGTCGTCTTACAAGAATATGCAGCTTGGGCTGTCTTAAAAAGATATTTGAAAACAGAGAAGAAAAAATGAAACTCTATGGGGATGTAACAATATTGCTCAAATTATTGAACGTTCTATTATAAGAAGTATTTTGATCCTTTTCTTCAGTGGTTTTTGTCTATAGGTTAATTTTTCTTTTGATGTGTAAATGAATGACTTTGATTGATTCAAAATTAAGAAAAACTTTACGATATTAGGCTCGCTACATTCAATATTTATAATGATTAATTATGATTATAAATCAATATGTTATCTTCCATAGCGCTGATAACAAGGAATCCAGAGACTTCGTGTGTCTCAAGCGTTGTAGATAATTGAGATTCTTTGTAAATCAAAAAGCGATGGTGTGAAAAGACAAGAAGTCGTGTCATTTACAGGAAAGCTTTGCAAATTTTATTGAACAATATGTCCGTGAAGAGTTTTATTGTGAACATATCCCGTTCCGTTATCTGATAATAAATTGCTGTAAAGAGCTCATAAAATTTTTCCTTTAAGTTTTTGTGTGATTGCATGATCGTTGGGTATTCGCTTCCGAGGGGCGATATTTTTCAATTTGATAACAGGACGAACTATTTTTTCTGTAAGACGTGAAGATTTAAGGAGTGATCATTTTACGCTTTTGTTTTCTTTTTGATTGGTAATTTGTAGGAATTTTTTTGGGGAAAATATTTAATGTGGTTAAAAACATTTTATGCGTGTGTGGGAGAAAAATAAAAATGTGGTCTTAATTGTTGATAAGAGTGTCAATATTTTTGATGAACAAATTTTAGTCGTAATTCTTAGTACCTAGATGGGAAGTTTATTGCATTTTTTAACAGTTCGTATTCTATCTGTTGTGATGCGCAGTGGTTTTTTAAGCAAAAAAGAAAGGGCTTTTATGTATCAGATTGATTACAACAGTTATCGTTCTGTCAAGAGTTTTAGTCGTCGCGTTCATTTTCTCGTTATGCATTATACGGCTATTGATTTTAAAGCCTCGATTATGGCGCTTACAGGAGAAAAGGTTAGTGCACACTATCTTGTTCCTGATCCTTCAGAGCAGACATATCGTGAGGCAGGCTTTAAGGATATGCGTATTTTTAATCTGGTTGATGAAAATGAGCGCGCATGGCATGCGGGTGTGAGTTCATGGGCTGGGCATAGTCATCTCAATGATGCATCTATCGGGATTGAAATCGTTAATTTAGCGACTTATCATGATGGGAGGGGTATGTTTCCTCCTTATAATCCAATACAAATTGATGCTGTTAAGGAACTTGCCTTGAATATTTTTCAACGGTATCCTGATATTATGCCAACAGATGTTGTGGGACATAGTGATATTGCCATTGGAAGAAAAAGTGATCCAGGAGCAGCTTTTCCATGGAGAGAACTTTATAGCGCAGGTATAGGAGCATGGTATGATGATGAACTAAAAAGTCATTATCAAGAGCAATTCTCTAAGAATTTGCCACCCAAAGAAGATGTTTTGGCGAAGCTAAAATGTTATGGATATGACATTTCTGCTGCGTGTACCCAAACAGGATACAAAGATTTGATCCGAGCATTTCAACTTCATTTTCGTCAAGAAAATTATGATGGGATTCTAGATGTTGAAACAGCAGCAATTCTTTATGCATTGGTTGATAAGTATTTTCCGTGAATTCAATGTGTTTTAATTGAAAATATGGCTTATGATTACGTGTAAGCCTTTTTATTATCAGGAAAGGCTGCTTTTTGCCAATTGGCTTTATGTAAAAAGGGTATTAATCGTGTAAAAAATCCCATGTACGGTATAAGGCGTTTTATGGAAACATAACTCTGAAAGCTCTATGATTTGCAGAGATTAAATTTTATTGTTTCTTTGTCTTATATTTTTCTTCCTTTAAAAACGCATAAAGCCAAGATGTTGCGTATATGATGAACATGTGCCTTACGCAGGATGAAACGCCTCAAATAAAATGGACTTGTATTGTATATTTACATGCTTGTTTTAAAGAAATGTCTTTTAGTGTGTATCACAACATATATTTTACAGCGACGTTTATAGAGAATATAATCTAAAATCCTCTATGAAGTGTATCCTCATTTTGATGCTTAATAAAAGTGCCTAGCACTATCGTACACTTTGTTAGATCTCAATGTTACTACAACCCTTGGAACTTAAAACGATACATAAAAGGGTTTTCTTTACTCGTTTTTATTCACACGGCTCTCTCCACTCGTCGTGTACAAGTGAATGGTTTTGGTTGATTGAAACATGCAAAATTATAAATTGATCATTATAAATCAAAGTGATGCAGATTCAAGAAAATAGGGGCATTTACAGATTGCTACTGATAGGGGGGCTATTCTTTAGAAGGGGAAGAGGTCAATTCATTTTTTTGAAGATATATCTCTTTTCTCTTTTATTGCTTTAGGGGATGTTTGCATCGTTTTGACAGCATGTTTCTTAATGATTAAGTTTTTTAATGAAGCAGTGTTATAAAACGTTGTGTTTTAGAGTGTTGATAGAAGACACATTCAGGCATATCAAAAACACAATGATGTCTTGTTTTTTCAATATTTTATCTGTTCAGTGTAGAATTTATTTGAGAAGATCATGACCTAAATTAACAAAGGTTAGAAGTAAATTATCAAGAAAGACCAATTTGGTCATAAAGCAAAGGAGTTATTCATGCTTTAAAGGGCAAGGAAGAGATTGTGTTTGAAGTGATGTGTAAACGCCCGTGTGAGGTGCTCTTATCAAGCATATCAGGTTAATCTTCTAAGAGTAGTTTTATGAAACTAAGGCGGTTTTTTTTCGAGAGACAAGACAATACGTATCAGGAAAAGATATTCATGATATTTGATTTCAAAAATAAAAACTGGCAAACCATGTTGCCAGTTTTTAAAAGCTGTAGCTTAAATAGGATTAGAATGAACGCTGTAAACGGATCATACCTTGAAAAGCACTTTTCTTATTGAATAAATGTTTTTCATCATTATTTTTATCCGTCACAACGCGATCATCGTTCCAAGAAACATAGGTTAATTCAGGTGTAATCACAAATCCTGGAACCAGCGTGTATGTAATATTTACAGAAGTTGCAAAGGTTTTTACAGCACTATAAGAAACTTGAGCATTCAAATTTGCTTTTGGAGTAAGCTTGTAAGTGGCACCCGCCCAAGCAGCCCATTTACCACCCCAGTTTGCATAAATTGTTGTGCTTTGTCGTGATAATTCATTTTTTGTATTTACTGTGTAGTAATCAAGTCCATTTTTATAACCAGCCATTACCCATAGATTGAAACGATCGTTAACATTGAAATCTGCACGTACTTTTCCAGCCCACTTTTTGTAGTAAGTATCATATGCTGCAACCGCTGAAAAACCACCCCATTTTTGCATAAACTTTATACCCAAAACCACATTCGGGGTGTAATTTTTAATTGCTTTACTTGGAAGAGTATCATTCGTGATAGAAACAAGCTTATCATCTTTATCAATGTAGTATCCTGTTATTCCTGGAAGAGAATCTGCATTATTGCCTAATTCAGCGCCGATAATAGCAGAAAAGCCGGAGTCACCACTAAAGGTGTAGGAAATAAAATTGGTGCGTGTTGTGCCGGCAGGTGCGATGCTGTCATCATTGAGAACATTTCCATAACCACCAGTCCAACTGTTGAAAATTGTATCATCAAGACCTACGCGAAAACCACCCAGTTCAATGTAAGCTGCTGCAAGCCTTGCACCAGCTTTATCATTACCATCACCCCAGCTTGAATAAATTCTTGCATATGAACGAAGTGTTCCCATTTCTGTTTCAGAAGCTGCTTGAAAAACAAGGGTGAGCCGTGATGATGCGCCATAGGTTTTTCTTTTGTCTCTTAGTTCAGTTTCGGTTGTTGCATCGATATTATCACCGCCTATAAAATCAGTACGAACATTTCCTGATAAACGCATGCAGGTTTCTGTTCCAGGGATATAAAAATATCCTTTTCCGTAGGCATCACAAACGCGAATATATTCTACAGGTTCAGGTTCGGCGATAACTGTTGAAGCAGCATGTGCTCCAGAAATTGCTAAAAAAGCTGCTGTAGAGCTTAAAAAGAGGGATTTAATATTCATATGGGATCTCCGAGGTCCGGTTAAATTTCTTCTAAAGAGTACCATTTGCCTAACGCATTAAGGACAAAGACATAAGTAAAATACGCAGCACTTGTTATTTTAGCTATAACTAATCTTTTTAGAGTTTCAAATATGAAATTACCTTTTTGTAATATATACATGTACTATTCGAGATGCTGTGGTAAAAAAGACACAATTTTTGTTTTATTAACTTTTGCTTCCTATGGGATCAATAGGAGAAAAATTTTCAGATATTTGGGAAAAAAATCGAAAATGTCTTGAACTTTCTGTTGATACCATTTATGCCTCTCTGTTGGAGAGGTGGCCGAGTGGTCGAAGGCGCTCCCCTGCTAAGGGAGTAGGGCTCAAAAGGCTCTCGAGAGTTCGAATCTCTTCCTCTCCGCCATCTATTGTTATAAAAGCAGTTGACTGTGTATCGGAATTCTGTTTATCCCGTTGGGATTATGCCTCTCATATAAAAAGCATGTTCTAAACACAAATATACTTGTGTTGCCGATTTATGCACTTGTTTTAAAGAGATATCTTTGCAATGTGTATAAGCCCATTTTGCGACGCTGCCTCGTAAATGGTATAAAACATAAAAGTTTCTGTGAGACATATAAAGCCTTATAAAGCCACACCATTTGTATACTTATGAAGATGCAAAGAGGCATATTATATATCTGCCTTCCTGTTGTTATAGATTTTGACTATGAGAGTTCATAAAAGGCATTTTTCCTTTCTAAATCGTTTTTATTTATACGGCTTTCTTTGCTTATGATGTGCTAGCAAATGATTTTGATTGTTTCAACCATAAAGCAGATTTGAAAAGAAAAAATCTTACAATATTCGCGTTTGGTATATTATCATTATAAATCAACGTGTTGCTTTATATTTGCATTGTATATTGAAAGTTGGATGTGGCAATGCTCTCAAAAAAGTTATAGATTTCTTTTAGAAGAAAACATTGTGGGTAATAATTTTAAAATTTTCCTCTCATCATAGAGACTTTTGAGAGTGTTTCATCCATTTCATGACAATCAAACCACATATGAAAAAAGTAATGGTCGGTAATATTAGGTAGTAAGATGGAGAAACTTTTGCAGGAAGAAAAGAAATAATACTCAATACTGTAATTGAAAATATTCTTCCGCTAAAAGAGACAGCACCAACAACACCGGAAATATGCTGCGTTTGTTTTTGGTTAAGTTCTGAGAAAAATAAGCTTTTTGCACCGATCGGTACAGTGCAAATAAATCCATGGATTAAAGAGAAGGCGATGACTGATGCAGCAGTTTGATGGCTATGAACTGAAAAATAGAGCGCTATGCACATCAGTGCAGAAAAGAAGGAAAAATATTTTATAGAATTCTTATATTTTTTATCAAGAACATGATACTTAGACATCAGTAAATTTGAAAAATATTGTGCTGAAAAGGCTCCAATATGGCAGCACATCAAGATGAGCATTTGCGAACCGTTGAGGTGATGAATTTTTCCCCCTGAAAGTATTATCGGTTGCCAGAAATGATAAATAATCTGAATACCAGCGCTAAAAAGGCATATGAGGAAAATAAACCATGCTCCTCCTACTGTATTTTGAAATACCCAAAGCGTTTCCTTGGCATTGTGCAAGATTGTTTTTGTTTTGGACGTTTCAATTGTCGTTTTCTTTTCTTCAGGAACAATAAGGAATATCAAAAAAATAAATCCCATCATGAGGCATGAGATGATATATCCCATAAAATATCGTCCAGAGTAATAGATCGTTCCAATTCCTATAATCCCACTGAGAATACTTCCGAAAGAGTTAACCTGGTGGTAGAGATGAGCATAATGCGAAAAGTGATCCTGTTTATCGCCTAGAGAATGGTAAATCCATCCGTCAATGGCGCTGACAATGATGCAAATGCCCGCTGCATAGAGAATTTGCGCAATAATAAGTGCTGTCATATTAGGAGCTTGAAGGCATAGAAGATAAAATACTCCTGTCATAAAGACCCCAGCCATAACGGAATATTTACGCCGATATCTGTCAGATAAAACAGCGCAGGGAAAATCAAGCAGCAGAATGGTGGTGGAAAAGACAACCTGAAGCAGAGCTAATTGCGCCAGACTAACTCCCATGGACATTAAAAAAATCGCATGGTAAACGCCGATCAGCATGCGGATAGCATTATAGGATCCATAGGTGAGAGCAAGGGTGCGTGCTCTGTTCATTGTGTTGTTCCATAGATTGTACAATAAGAATTTTCATTGAAAAGAATATTTTTCTGTGAAAAGGGAGCGGTTTCATATCCCCATTCAGGGATTAGTGGAAAGAAGGCTTCCATAACCATCCCAAAATTTAAAAGGTCCCTTAGTCCATATGGGACTTCAAAGCGTATTAATGAGAGCAAATGATGCAATTGTAAAGTGATTATGAGAAGCAACATAAGCCTCATAAATGAGATTGTTATTTTTTGAGGGGAGTTGCTTGTGGGGCTGTTGCTTCCGTAGTAATCATTTTGTCTAGATCTGTAAAATGACCCTAGGACGGCAAGATCATTGACATAATTAGGACTTATAGAAGTATGTTTATTTTTTATACACCATTTACTGATCCATTCTCTTTGCTGATCAGCTGAAATAGCACAAATGATCCATAAATCGGTTTTTGGTAATTTTTTGATATCTTTTTTTATAGTCATCAACATTTGTAATCCCCCCATTCTTTCTGACTGTTTCTCCGTATCACTTTACGTCTAAAATTTTTTTTCAGAATTCATCTTTACTTTATTTATTAAAAAGATTGTCTCGCAAGGTGCGTTTTGATCACGTCATTATGATTAAGAATTAAATTTCTGATATAAGAGGAAGGGGGCATGATACATTGTGACTAAATACATAAATCCCTCCATATCCTGAAATGATGATTTCCTTTTACAAAACAGTATCCTGAATGGAAGCTCGATAACCATTACTTTGATCATGGAAATGATAACCTAAAAGAGTGCTTATGAGTGCTTGAAGATATTCTTTAGATATTACAGAAAGAACAAGAAAATAGTTTAAAAAAATCAAACTTGGGATGAAAGCTTTCATCTTATGATGGATGATGGTGAATTTTAAACTTCATCTACTGTTTTTTTTGATCTACTGTACTGTAAGAAAGATCGAACTCCCCCAATTCATGTTTCTAATTTAGATCATTGATCATAAACATTATATACTGTCTTTTCAAATTATAACTTTGCTCATTGCTTGTCTTCACTGATTAAATCAACATTTTTCTAAAAATGCCGCTTGAGAAAAATGCATCCTATCAGTTTAATATTCTATGATCTTTTAATTAATTTAAAGAAGATAACATAAAATATACGATAAAAAATGAATAAATTTCAATTTTTATAAAAAACACAAACTTTTTTACTGCTGCTGATAAAAAACAAAGCTATATTAAAAGTAGCCTTTATACCCTTCAATACTATTGATTTTTGGTTGTTACTGGATGAAGGCTCCTTTGTTTTGGAAAGAGCGGAGCAGAATTTAAGAGCAGAATGGGCGCGTGCGCAAAGGCTTGGGCGTGATCTGTCTTTAAGTTGGATACTAAGCCGCTTGATGGTTGAGGACGTTCATCATGTGAACATAACGCAACCTTGTGAGGGTATTTTAGTCGCACCTGATGAAGCTGTCGCTTTGGGGGATATTGTCTTGTCTGAACTGGGGCGTGCTTATTGATTTTCTCGTTGTTATTGCTGCTTAATTTCAGCCATTATTTTTCTGAAAAAGAAGCTTTGTAGGGAGAAGATCATACATGGAGCAGGGCGTAAAACGATGAAATGCATATAACTGATCCAGTAATGTTGACAATAATCGTTAAATATGTTGCTCTGGCTACCTAAACAAATGGCTAGATTGGCTTTTATTCTCTGAGATAAGTGTTACTCTCGATGAGATAGAATGCGGATGAGCGAATTATTAGTTAAGGGATTAGAGTAATGGGGGGGAAAAATAATCGTCAAGATTTGAGTTGTTTCGGAATCGCTGTATTCGGTATGATTATTATGATTTTGGGGATGGGGATTGGGCGATTTTTCTATACGCCGGTATTTCCAGTTATGTTGGATGAAGGATTGTTTACCTTTAAGCAACTTTCTTATATAGCTAGCGCTAATTATGGCGGTTATTTAGTTGGGAGTATGTTTTTTTCGTTTTGCAGAGTTGGGAATATATCCCGTGCTCCCTACATGCTATTTGGTGCAGCTATAGTGACGAGTGCACTTATTTTTGCCATGGCGTTAACAACAAACTTTTACTTGGTCTTCTTTATCCGCTTTGCTGCCGGTATCGCGAGTGCAGCAATGATGATTTTTGGTTCTATGACGGTTATGCAGCATAGTCACAAGCTGTGGGTTATTGCTTCGCTCTATGCAGGTGTGGGAGTTGGTATTCTGCTGGGTAATGAGTATGTTATTATTGGTTTGAGTAAATCGCTGAACGCGAAAAATATTTGGTTTGGAGCTGGTTTTATATCTGTTGTATTGTTGCTCTTGTTGTTTATTTTATTTCCACGTCGTGTTGATGCGTCTCAATTTGCTATTAATGAGTCATTGGCACACGAAAATATCGTTTGGTGGGAACTCGCTCTGATTTATGGGCTTGCTGGGTTTGGTTATATTATTGTCGCGACATATCTTCCTCTGATGGCGAAAACATTTAATTTCCCACTACTCGCTAACCACTTATGGTCGTTTGTCGGAATTGCCATTGTTCCTAGTTGTTTCATTTGGTTATGGGGAGCCCATCGGTGGGGGGTATTACGTTGTCTGATGCTCAATTTGCTTATCCAAGGAGGATGCGTATTACTGACATTATTCAGTCAGTCTCTTGTACTGATCGTTCTCAGTTGTATAGGGTTTGGATTTACTTTTATGGGGACGACTTCTTTAGTTATGCCGTTAGCTAAGCGTTTATATGCGCCGTATGGCATAAATCTGCTAGGCTTGGCTACCTTAACTTACGGTTTTGGCCAAATATTAGGACCTCTCTTGACGAGTTTTTTACAGTCTGGTTCACATGCCATTGCGCTTTCCGTTATCTGTGGTGCTGTAGCGCTTTTTGTTGCTGCTGGAATCTGTCAATATTGTCTTTGTAAAAAGGTCGTTGGCGTTTCATAAACCCGCAATCTTCACTAAAAAGTCAGAGAATTTATTCCATTCTTTTTGAAACATTTTGTGAAAGTCAAATTATTCTAATAGGGGAGATTACAGAATGCTTCACTCTACAGTCGCTATTTTGGGCGTTGGTCCTCGTGGGATCAGTATTCTCGAACGCTTGCTCACACTTTATTCCCATTATCCATTTTCTGGGAACATTGATATTTTATTGATTGATCCCAATGAGATGGGAACCGGTACCCATAGTGTGCATCAGCCAGATCATTTATTGGTTAACACTGTCGCTTGCCAGATTACTTTATTTGGTGATGATACAGTTAAGGGTGTCGGGCCTATTCGTAAAGGGCCGAATTTCTATCAATGGGCTATTCAACAAGGTTATCGTAATATTAACGGTGTTTTTTCTCGTACAGAGCATAATGTTGGGAGAGAAATCAAAGAAAATGATTATTTATCACGTCGTTTGTTAGGGGAATACCTGTCTTGGGCTTACCAAGAGCTCACGCAAGATTTACCTTCCGGTATTCGTATTAAGGAGATCCGACAAAAGGTTATCAATCTCCATATCCACCAAGATAATAAAACGGATGTTCTTTTGGAAGATGGCTGTCATTATAGTGTAGATTTTGTTTATATGACCACGGGTCACGGTAAGAATATATATTCATCGCATGATGAAAGCCTGCAACAGTTTGTGGCTGGTCACCAAATGAAAAACGCTCTTCTGAACTATTATTCGAATCCTTATCCAATTGAAAAGTTGGATTCTATACAATCTCAGTCTCGTGTGCTGGTGCAGGGAATTGGATTAACTAGCTATGATGTCTTGTCGCAATTGACTTACGGTCGCGGTGGGACTTTTACTGAAAATGCTGGACAATTGCGCTACATGCCAAGCGGCAAAGAACCGAAGATAGCTCTATTCTCCCGTCAAACATTGCCTTTTAGTAGTCGCGGGATTAATCAAAAGGGTGGTAGTGGGCAATACATACCATCATTCCTTACTTTCGATGCAATACATCATCTGCGTAAGCAATCCAGCATTGCTAACGGTTCTCCGAAGCTGGATTTCGAAACGCAGCTTTTACCTCTGTTGCTTAAAGAAATGTGTTATGTCTATCGAAGTACGCAGCTGGGGCACTGGCTAGACCCTGAAACCTATGTTGTTACTTCCAAAGACGAGCAGTGTATTCAAGCGTTGCTGTATCCTCATCGAAATAAAATATTTGCCTCTTTGAAGGATTATACAAGATTCTTCATGGAGCATTTGAAGGACGATCTTCATTCTTCCGCTGAAGGTAATGTTGATGGCCCAGTGAAAGCTGCTACAGATGTGCTACGAGATGTCCGTGATATCTTACGTTCAGCAATTGATTTTTGCGGGTTAACGTCTTCATCTCACAAGTACTTTATTGAATATTTTAATCCAAACTTTAACCGTATTTCTGTCGGCCCACCGATGCAGCGAAACCAAGAGTTGAAGGCTCTGATGGAGGCTGGTATCGTGACTTTGGCTGGCGGCCCTTCACCTAAACTTGTTCTCAATGCTAGTACCAGCCGTTTCGAAATTCAGTCTGTTTTCCAAGATGAAAACAGTTCAGTTGATGGAGATGTGCTGATCACGGCCAAGATTGATAGTTTTTCTCCGTTGCGTGATGAGTCTCCTTTTATCAAAAATTTGGCTGCTCAGGGCATCATTCGACCATTTATCAACCAAGGATATCATCCTGGTGGTATTGATATTGACCGTCGGCAGCATCCTATAGACACTAAAGGGCAAATACAAAATACATTATGGGTGGTCGGTAATCCAGTAGAGGGGCCTAATTTTTATACATATATTTTGCCTAGGCCTTTAGTTAATTCGCGTGCATTGCGGGACGCAGGGCGCTGTGTCACTGACATGTACGAGCAGCTTCTTAATCGCTACTCAGTCAAAGATTCAACAATTAATGTACATTGATGATGTAAAAAGCTTCCTGATACGCATGTCCTCCGTATCCGTTATAATGGCGATGCTGATGCTATTCATTTTTCTTATGTCTATCTCAATAAGAACTTGGTTTCTTATTCCATTGGCTGGAGTGACTGTTTTCGGTTATTTGCTTTTGACGATACCATACTGGTGGTTGAAGGGGAATGCACGCAGTGGTGTGTTCATCCTGTTGGCTTGTACTTTAGTGCTGATATGGCGTTGGCACTTGCCTGATGTTCGTACTGTGCTTGTGCGTTTTACTGATGTCTTTTGGCTATTACTCGCCATGGGATTGTTGCGCCATGTGATGAATACATGGCGTATTTCAGAATTTCTCTCTGAACGGTTGATGCGCTATGGAAAGGGTTCGCTTACCCTGTCCATCGCGATACTGACTGCGTTTTTAGCTTGGCCGATGAGTTTGGGGGTTATCCCCCTAATGATTGATGCCTTGAAGAAAAGTGTTTTTCCCTCTCGCCATTTGGCCGCTATTGTGATGCGAATGATGAGCATCACGATGGTACTGATGCCGACCAGCATCGGTGCAGCAACAGTTTTCGCTGCTATGCCTAGAACACCAATATTCACATCCGCTGCTTTGGGGATACCACTTTTTCTATTCAGTCTGTTGTTGTTGTGCCTTTCTCCTGTTGTACCGCTAGCTAACCCGATTATTTGCGATGAGAGAAGAGCGAATAAAGAAGGAGAGAGAGTAAGAATTTGGATTTTTTTGATATTTTTCTGGCTAACATTTATCGTTGCGTTGACAGTTATCAAGTTGAATGCACTACAAAGCATTGCATTGACGGCAAGCATTCTATACGTCATTGAGCGTGTGAGTTCACGCAGTATTGATTTTTTGACTCCTTTGGTGGCAGTGATACGCAGTATATCCAGTGAAATTATGTTGTTGCTAGGTTGTAGTCTGCTAATATCTACTTGTGATTTGCTTATTCCTTTGTTGCCGGTGACGTTTAGTCACTCATTGGCATCACTTTCTGTTTGGCAGCACTATGCCTGTATTCTCTTTGTATTGCCAATTTTCAGTGTAGTAGGAATTCATCCTATGGTGCTATTTAGTTTGGCATTTCCCTTACTAGGGTCATCGATGGCTTATGGGGTTACGGATTATTTGGTTTGGATTTGCTTCTTTATTGCAGCTCAACTCCTTTCTCCTGTATCAATAAATGCTATTTTTGCTTCCAGTAGCCTACGTATTTCACCGGTGGATACGAGCTTTAAAATGCATAGTTATTATGTATTAATATTTAATCTTTTTGCGTTCATTTATTTGAGCTTTTTTATTCAATATTTGTAAATTATGGAGATCTTATGCCTTACATAAATATTAAAATTACTAATGAAGGGGTTACCTCTGAACAGAAACGGCAACTAATAGAAGGGGCAACTCAATTATTAGTTAATATTCTGAATAAAAATCCGAAAACGACTGTTGTCGTGATTGATGAAGTGGAGACAGACAATTGGGGTATTGGGGGTGTTCCCATTACAGAATTAAGAAAAGCTCAAAATAAAGAATAACTCTGTGTATTTGACAATAATTTAAGGTCAATAGGGATAATCAATGTAAAAAATCACGTCCCTTAGCAACATTTGATCAGACCGCCCTTGGGGCGGTTGTTACAGCCCCTGATGCTGACAACCAAGTTTTTCCCCTCAACGAGCCCGTGTTAGTTTTTAGCCATGAGACAGAAAAAATCCAAAAGCTTGGGACAAGAAGCACAGCTCTTGATGTCATTAAAGCCGTGTGCGCGCAGGGGATTGAGGCACAAATTATCCTTGTGCGGGTGGAAGAAAAGTCAACCATTGCTGAGACACAAACCGAAATGGTGGGATCCAATACTCACTTGACCGG
>NZ_JBHIRE010000023.1:0-17745 GCF_042196885.1 Bartonella sp. AA86SXKL
CATTGTTTGATAAGCTCTAATCCTTCTTTCGATATCTTTCTCATCTGACGCTCCATAAAAAAAGCCCCACAAAAGTGAGGCGGCATAAAAATGTTTTCTTATGATCTCTATTGGCTATGCTCTTTGATCAGCTGCTCGACTTCTTCAACACGAAAGCCAAGTTGAAAGAGCGGCGCATAGTCGCTTTCCTGTAATTCATACTGACAACGCTTTTCGACAAAATCACCATTTGAATCAAACGGTATTTCTGTTGTTCGACAAACCTTATGCGTATCATCTTCTACCCCCTCTTCCCCTTCACTGAGTTCTTTGACAAAAAACCAATAAAAACGCGTTGTCAAAAGCATCTCTAGCCTTCTTACTGTTTCAACTTTGTCAAAAGAAAGCATGTTCAGATAATCTTCTTTGCTATTTAAATGTTCTGGATATTCTATCATCTCTCCCTCCTAAACAAAATGACGCGTATGGCTACATCCACGCGCCGCAACTTGTTCATTTCCACCATTGACGATCATGGCGGCTCGAGTAAAACGCCCATTATCCGTTGTATTACTCCAGCTACCACCCCCTAACAATGCTCTCATTTCAAACGTATTTTGCGTACGGCTTATGGGTATAGGAAACGTGCCCGATAAAAATTGCCAAACATAACCGCAACCATCCTCACAACCGATATGCGAGATCATTCGACGATTCGCCGTATCCTTATATCCACCTGAAACCTTAGAGGTTGGTTCTTTCTTGCCAACAATATGTGTCTTTTCATTGCTTCCATACATAGCAGAAGCAAACGCTTCATCACTCAGTAAAGATTTTTTAACACGCGCCATATCTGTTACATGTTCGGTATAATTACGGTTTGTTGTTATATTGGTACGATACATTGATTTCGTATTTTCACCCGTCCCTGATTGAAGATAAATATCAACCCAAAGATCTGTAGAGGGGTCGTAGACCATTCCCTCTGGTGAACTATAAGGGCGGTGATTTAAACACCAAACTGAATTGGGTAAAATATCCCCTGCCCTATAACCAGACAAGGGGTGACCAGAAATCGTACCAACATCCGCACAAAGCGTATGAAACCCTCCTATCTTGCGCGAATTATTGACGCTGTAACCGTTTGGATACGTAGAGTTTTCTGATACAACAATTTTATGAGAATCTCCCTCCGGTACCAAATAAAGATAATAATCCTTGCCCGCAGAAAGAGACGGCATGCTTATTCTGGCATCTACCGTATAACTTACAACCAAAATATCATGAGTTCGTGGCAAAGTTAGATAGGTTCCTTTTTTCACGGTTAATTGCGCTTTGCCTGTCGCAACAAGAAAAGGGGTGGAAATTGATAAAACCGTTAAATGAGACTGTTTTAGAAAAGTGTTTATCTTTTCTGCGAGATTTTTTGCTTGTGTGGCTACTGTATGAGCTGTTGTCGCTGTTTCCAGAGAACTCTTGATACCACTAAGCTCTTTCTTCATTGTATCGGCGGTTGTTTTGGCTTCTTCTGCTGTCCTTTTCGCTCTATCGGCTACTTCCTTGGCTTTTTCGGCTTCGCTCTTGGCTTGATAGGCTTGTGAATCTGCCGACTCGGCTTTTTTCTTGGCTTCTTCTGAGTACATCCGCGCTAAACTTACGGGGGCTTTAAAATTCTCAACCACTTGGTTGATATCGATAACCCTACTCCTCGCAGACGAGGCTATTTTCTCTGCATTTTCTGCCTGATTGCGCGCTTGCGTCGCATCATGTCTTGCATAACCAGCAGACTCCTTGGCTTCCTTGGCTATTTTTTGTGCCTCTTCCGCTTCTTCTTCCAAAGACGCTGCTTTTTTACCCGCTGTTTCGGCTGCCCTCTGCGCTTGTTCTGCTATATATTTTGCATTACTCGCTATTTCCTTGGCTTTTTCTACTTCATTCTTGGCTTCATACGCTCGGTCATCGGCTTTCTCCGCTATTTTCTTGGCTTCTTCGCCTGCCATTTCTGCTAATCTTGCTATAGTCTTAGCGTTATCTGCCACTTCCTTCGCGTTGTTAGCTGTACTACTAGCATTATAAGCTATATTTTTCGCAGATTCTGCCTCACTACGAGCTTGCCTCGCATCATTTTCGGCATAAACAGCTTTCTGTTTGGCTTCCTTCGCTGTTTTTTCTGTCTCTTCTAGCTTGTCTTCTAAAGATGATGCTAAAGACGCTGCCTTTTTACCCGCCGCTTCTGCCGCTTTCTGTGCTTGTTCTGCTGTATATTTTGCACTATTAGCTATTTCCTTGGCTTTTTCGGCTTCGCCCTTAGCTTGATAGGATTGTGAATCTGCTACTTCCGCTATTTTCTTGGCTTCTTCGCCTGCTCTTTCTGCTAAACTTGCTATAGTCTTAGCGTTATCTGCCACTTCCTTCGCGTTGTTAGCTGTACTCCACCCTTGATGAGCTGTGTTGCCTGAATTTTCCGCTATCTTCTTGGCTTCATCTGCGTACGTACGCGCTAAACTTGCTATAGTCTTAGCGTCACCTGCTACTTCCTGAGCTTTATTGGCATTACTCCATCCTTCATGAGCTGTACTTTTTGCCTTTTCTACCTCACTGCGCGCTTGTGCCGCCTCATGGTTAGCATAACCAGCTGTCTGTTTGGCTTCTTTCGCTATCTTTTCAGCTTCACCCGCTACTGTCTCTACCTGTGATGCCTTCTTTTGTGCACCATCAGCTACCTTCTTTGCCTCGTCCGCTGTCGACTTCGCACTATTGGCTAATTGTTTTAGACCATCCAAAGCACCTTTCGTTTCTTCTGCTACCTTCTCTACTGCTTCCGCTTTACGCTTCGCCTCTTGTGCTATGCCCTTCACCGCTTCTGCATTCACCTGCCCTGCCGTCTCTCCTGAACGCGCCGCAGACTCTGCTACCGCTTTCGCTTCCAAAGCTATTCTAGAGGCTTCTGTTGTGCTCTGTTGGGCTTGCTCCGCTTTCGCTATTGCACTATCTGCTGCACTTTTCGCTTCTAAGGCTGTCGCTTTGGCGCTCCTTGCTTCTTCTTTTGCTTCTTCTGATAAGCTTTTTGCACTAGAGGCGGTTTGACTTGCTTGTTCACTCGTGGATTTCGCTTCAGTCGCAACAGTCTCTAAATTTTCTACTTTAGATTTCGCATCGCTAGCCTCTTTTACAGCTTGCTCTACTTTCGCTGTCGCCTTATCAACGGCGCTTTTTGCTTCCTCCGCCAAACCCTTCGCCTCAGATGCCGTACTCTTAGCTTCTCTTGCTTCTGTTAATGCTGTAGTCGCTGTAGATTTTGCTTCATTCGCAACTGCCTCTACACTTTCGGCTTTAGCCTTTGCTGTTTCTGCTGTCTCCTGTGATGCTGCTGCCAACCGTTTTGCTTCTTCTGATAATGTTTTAGCTGCCTCAGCACTCCCTTTCGCATCATTGGCTATACTAGATGCCCCGCCCGCTGTTGTTTTCGCAGAAGTCGCTTCTCTTAATGCCTGTTCTGATGCCTTTTGCGCCTCTGTAGATGCCGTATTCGCTTTTTCCGCTAAACTTTTCGCCTCTTCTGACGTGCTTACAGCTGCCTCTGATTGTGATTTGGCTTCTCTTGAAGCTGTTAATGCTGTCTCTACTCCCGCTTGTACTTGTGAGGCTGTTTTTGTGAGTTCTGTAACAGAAGATGTCGCACCTTCTGATAACTCTTTTGCTTGTTCTGCAATATCCTTGGCATCATCGGCTGCCTGTTTGGCTCCATCTGCCTTTAGACTTGCTTGCATGGCTACAGTCTTAACTTCATGACACGTTGCTACCGCCGTCGCTGCTACTTGCGTCGTCTCTGTTGCTGTTTGTGAAGCTTCTCTTGCTGTTTGTTCTGCACGCGTTGCAATGGTCTTCGATTCATCGGCTAACCTCTTGGCTTCGGTCGATAAATTAACAGCATTCTCACTGCTCTGTTTGACCTCTTCAAAACGTTGTAATGCCGTAGAAAGGGAACCTTTCGTACTATTGATTTCCCCTGAGGCTCTATCGACTGCTCCTTTTGTCTCTTCTGCCATGCGCTTCGCTGCATCAGAAGTATTCTTGGCTTCTTCTGCTAAGCCATTGGCTGTATCCGCTGTCTCTTTCGCAAGGCTAGCCGTTGTCGTCGCTGCTTTAGCTTCTTCCTTCGCTTCATGAGACGTCGTAAGCGCTGTTGTCGCTGTTTGAACTGTTTTCGTCACTTCGCTAAGCGCTTGTTCCGAAACCCTCTTCGATTCTTCTGCAACCTGTTGCGCACCATTCGCACGCGACATGGCTTTTTCTGCTTCTTGACGTGCATTAACAACCTGCTCTAACGGCGCAAAGGTTTCATACGAATACAAAGATGCCGTCCCTAAAAGCTTTGGAACAACAACGCTGTCTTGAGAAGTTCCTGCTATCATTTCTTCTTTCGTTGCAACAGGTATCAAATATTCATGTTCATGATCGGGTATCTTCATCTGTTTTCGTCCTCACATCATTCAGAGCACTTCGTCTAATGAACACTCTTTCAAATCTTCAAACTCTTCTCTTAAGGTCTCTAAGCGCTTCTCTAAATCTTTCAGTGAACCATCAAGCTCTGTTTTCAAAGCGGCTTTCAGTAAATCAAAAACGCCAGTAAGCGGCGCATGTACAAAACCTCCCCCAGAATACAAAACGACCCGTACTTGAGACGGGTCGCTAATCTCTGATATCGCAAACGGTTTTAATGACATTTCAACTCCTCATGTCTTGATCCCATAAATTACACTCACATTAACGGGGCGCGTTTCAACACCACCAACCCTCTCTGCCATGAGATGATGTTCATGATGCTCTCTGTCATTCAGACCGTCTGTTATAGGCGTTGAATAATATAAAAAATTAGCAAAGGGGCTCCTGATAAACCAAGGTAAACGCGGCGGCTTATCTTTTTCTGTAAACCAAAAGGGAGTCTCTACCTGTGGACTTCCTGCTATTTGGTCAAATTCTTGATTACACTTGTCCAAAGCATCCCCACTCAAACCTACACACTCTTCGTCTATAGCTCTCTTTCGCCTTGTCACGGGCGCTTCAGTAGAAGAAACATCCCGTTTTTTTCGAGAAGAAAGACCTTCTGATGACTCCGGACCTATAAAATGTTCATGCGCTTTTAAAGAACAGGGTTGTATACTTGCAAAAGAACGCCAAGGGTCTAAATTGCGTTCATTATCAAGTCCCCGTAAAAATAGCCCCCGAAAATCGGGAACATTAAACGTCGTGGCGCCATCTCCTTCTCCCCACGTCGTCCCTATTACTTCAAACAAGGCTCTATACGTTCTTCGCGAATAAGCCTTCCCATCACATGGCAACCAACCATCTGGCAAGCGCTCCATTGCAAACGGTCCTATCAGACCGGAAGGTAAACGTTTTAAGGAAGAAACTTTGCTCCTTGTCGGGTTGAGAACTTGCCAACCCGTAAGCTCTTCATCATACACAAGCGTATAAAGACAGCCATCTTGTATCTCTCCTCCCGATAAGGCTAATAAACCGGTTTCTGTCGCCTTATAAACGGGCTTACCAGCTAGATTATTTAAAGCAATTGTTGTCGCCCCAACATTCTTGCCCTTCGCTTTAAAACAAACCGATATGCCATTCTTATACTCTAAAAATGCCGATTGGCTTAGAAGCCTTATCACGCTCGTCTTTTGGTTATTATCAACCGTCACAATCCCTTCAAGCACACCCCCCGTATCCGATAAATACTCACTTACCCGTTGCATCATAAAACGAGCGCTATTATTAACCGTGTTAGGGTGCTGTCCCTCTGACCAATTAATTAAAGCATCAGCACCACCATTCTCAGATGCCGTTAAAGACCAATCATAAATCGTGGACATCTAAACCTCACGTCTTGATTCCAAACACAACACTCATATTAATCGGGCGCGTCTCACTTACACCTGAACTTGCCAATGCAACATCACGCATGTGAAGGTGGGAATGGGGAAAGGCGAGCTTATGGTGCACGCGTATATCCTCTGCTCTCACGCCCAAACGTTCAGCAAGCTTCAATCTTTGCTGGTCATTCAACACATATCCCCAGATGATCGTCATATCACCATGCCAACTCTCTTCCTGATTTTCATCATTCAAAATCGTAAAGGATTGACCCCCATGGTCATGCTTTCTCATTGCGTCATTTTGTAAAGTGCCAAGATAACGAAAGCGGTCTATCTCGCGGTCATCATCAACACCTCGTAAAAAAACACCACGCAAATCGGGAACATTAAACTTCGTCCAACTATCAGCGCCTCCCCACCTGATCCCTATCGCTTCATAAAGAGCAGGATAATCACTACGCAAATAAGCCTTCCCATCACATGGTAACCAGCCATCTGGCAAAACTTGCATCCCAAAAATCCCTATCGTCCCTGGTGGATAAACAGGAATAACCGGCTCTTGCGATAAAGAGAGAGGCGTAGGATTTAAAACTTGCCAAGCATGATCCCTATAAACCAAGCTATAAATGCACCCCCTTTGAAGCTCGCCTCCCGATAAAACACGGAGACCTAATTCCGTCGCCTTGTAAACAGGTTTAGCCGCCAAATCATTCAAGGCAATTGCGGTTTCCCCAACATTCTTGCCCTTCGCTTTAAAACAAATTGATATCCCATTCTTATACTCTAAAAATTGCGATTGGCTTTGAAGTCTTATCAACGTCGTCTGGTGTTCAGCATCAACCGTAAAAGTGCTTTCAATCACACCACTCGTATCCGATAAATATTCACGCACACGTTGCATCATCACACGAGCACTATTATTCAGACTACTAGGACGTTGTCCTTTTGACCAATCAATCAAATCATCACAATAGGCATTCAAGGAGGCATTTAAAGACCAATCATAGATCGTCGACATCTTACACCTCATGTCTTAATCGCAAACAGAACACTCACATTGACTGGACGCGTCTCGCCTTCACCAGTGCTCTCCAAAACAACCTCTTGGTTCTCATCAAGAGTATGAGAACTTACAATGTAGCCCCCTAAATTCTCACGCTCTATGCCCATAAAATTCGCTAGAGAGCTCCCCCCAAACAAGCCTAGACGATAGCCCAACACATCCGTCGTATTCCCATCCCAAAAGTTTTCGTTGCTGGTAAAATGAGACATCGAAAGGCTCTGTCCTTGATGTTGATGCGACTCGATTAAATCTGTTTGCACACTTGCAAAAGAACGCCCCTCATCAATATTGCGCCCTCCATCAAGCCCTCGTAAAAACATCCCTCGAAAATCGGGAACATTAAATGTCGTGGCGCCATCACCCTCTCCCCAAACCGTTCCTATCGTCTCAAATAAATCACCATAATCACGACGCAAATAAGCCTTCCCATCGCAAATTAACCAATCCTTTGGAATCCCGCGCATTCCAAACGTTCCTATAAAACCCGTGGGATAAAGATTGCTTTCTTCTTCTTCTAAAGGGAGTGGGGTAGGATTAACAAGATGCCAATGATCTCCATTATAAAACAATGTATAAATGCACCCTTGTTGGATTTCCCCCCCTGATAAAAGCGATAAACCGGTTTCTGTTGCTTTATAAACCGGCTTGCCATCTAAAGCATTTAAGACAATCGTGGTCGCTCCAACATTCTTACCCATAGCCATAAAGCGCAAAACGATACCATTCTTATACTCTAAAAATTGCGATTGGCTTTGAAGTCTTATCACACTCGTTTGTTGGACATGATCATTTGTAACAATGCCTTCAAGCTCTCCACCCGTGTCTGACAAGTATTCCTTTACGCGCTGCATCATCACACGGGCGCTTGTGTTCACACTGCTAGGATGCTGTCCTTCGGACCAATCAATCAAATTATCCACGCGCGTATTATCCGACGCTCTAAGCGACCAATCATAAATCGTTGACATTTCTCGTGAATCCTAGCTTCTGTAAAATGGTCCGTAAAATGCCCGCATGAATTGCGTCATCAAAGGATTATCATCATCATCACTCTCTTCTTCTTCCGAAGCCTCTTCTTGTGATGCTAATAATGCCCTTAAAACCTCTAACAAGTTGTCTCTATTTCTAATGCCACCATGCGCTGTAGGACTTGCTCTATGAGGCTGCCCCCCATACATCTGTAATACACGGTTGACAAAATCACTTGCACGCATAGCGTTGTTTCCACCATTCAAGCCAACCGCATTGCTCCCAACAATTTGCGCCGCATTGGCATGGGGATTTTGAAGAAGCCGCGCGGCTCCTCCTGCCCCTTGTTGATGTGCTAAATACAATTCTGCTTCACTAGGGGCTCTTCCCAACAGGCGGCTTAAATGATTGCGATTATCAAGCGTCAACCGCCCCATGGCATCTGCCGCTTGCATGGGATCAAAACGATCCTGCAAACCATATTGTTTGGCGGTGCTGTCTATAAATTGATACAACCCACCCGCAGAAGAACGGGGATTCCTTGCATTCGGATTGCCTCCACTTTCCACTTGCGCAACACGGTACAAATAACTCTCTGGCAAACCATAACGCACTGCTGCTTGACGGATCGCTTGATTAACAGAAGGACTAGAACGGGTCATAGCCTAATCTCCTCCCTTACTCAAATGCACTCAATAAATTCAACTCCTCCGTTGAGGCTTTTCCCCCACCTCCAAACAAAGCAGCAGAAAGCTTTTTGAACCATTCTTTTGTCGCATATCCCTTATGATGCGCGTTTACCATGCGTTGAATGAGAGCTACAATTTGATCATTCTTAATCTGTGTCCCCCCTGTTAACAATTTGACAACATCCTTTTCAATCCGTTGACGCTCTCTAAACGCCGCCTCTTTGAAAGGAACCCAAGCTGCCTTCCCAGCAGCTTTTGCTAATTGTACAGCTGCATCACGTTTACCCGTTGGCATACTGACATTATGCGTAAAAGATATCTTTTCATCCGCTACACGACCTGGTATTCTGTTATAAAAATCTGCATAATCAGCTTCTTTATTGACAACATTCTTAACAGCAGAAGCTTTATCTGCTCCATAAATCTTTGCAAATCGTTCATACAGATCATTCGTACCAAAAATCTCCTTTGCCTTGGATACTTCATCTCCTGCTTGCCCCATACCTTGTAAAAGTTTTGCTCTTGATCCCTTTTTAAAGTATTCTTGTTCTCCCTCTGATAATTCATCAAAGATTTTACTGAACTCATCCTTATTAACCGACTTGCTAAGGATTTTAGAACCTTTACCCATAGCATCTACATGTGAACTATATTGATGATACAATGCCCGCCCTTTCTTATATTCAGACGATATATCATCCATAATCTCTAATAACTTTTTGTCGATATCTACTAAGCTACGAACTTTGCTATTGTTTCCTTGCCTCTTTTCTGCCCGTATCATAAAATCAATAGCCTCCTTAGTTTTATGGAGAATACCCATGTTGGGTTTCTCTTTAAGAAGGCTAAATTTTTCAGAAGAAAACGGACTGGCTTTATTGCCATCACTAATGAATCCCCTTAGCCCTTTATTATAAGCTTGTTTAAAGTATGGACGCTCCATTAATTCATTAAGTGCCCCATAATATTTCTCTCCTATTGGTATCTTTTTAGCTATTTCATAAAGAGTATGGGATGCTTCTTTCCTACTCGCGATAAGATCACCTTTTAAACCTGTGACATTTTGACGAGGAACAAAGTGTTCATCAGCAGCTTGATGAATACGCTCCCCTCCTCCCAGCGCTCTCTGCCCAGCTCTTTTAGTCAAATCAAGATAAGCTCCTTGATTTCTTTTCGCGATATCAAAAACAAGATCCTGTAAAAAAGGACTATGATCAGCTACATAATCGGTAGAGACCGCATTCTTAAAAGATTTTCCTAGATCTTCAGAAGCTTCATTGCCTAAATGTTTACTGATTGCTCTTAACGTGTCTGTTGCAACACCTTCCTTATGAGAAGGAGAAAAAAGTCTTCGTATTCCGCTTACCGGATAACCAGCTAAATGAGCTAAAGCACTTCCAGCCAATGCCCCACCCGCTCCTAAACCTGCACCAGATAACGTACTTGTAAGTGTATTACCAAGTCCTTCACCTTCTCCCGCTCCATGTAATGCACCAGATGCCGCCCCTACTTTAAGCAAATGCGGCAATGTTGTTTTGTTCGTGATGCCTAAAAATGGACTTGCAAATCGACTTGGGGGTAACTGACCTGCTTTCAAAAAGGCTTGACCTAATTTTGACCCCGCCACATTCCTTGCAAGTGTAGGCGCTACAAAGCGTGCTCCTGAGGCTAATAATCCTCCCCCTAAAGTCGCAAGGGAAGGGATTGCCGACCCTAAAGCATTTCCAGCAAAAGAAGTCCAATAATGTTGATCACTCATCCTACGATAATAATCACGTATTCTATTGGCTTCTTTCTCATATTTTTCTATGGTTTTCTTATCTCCAGTCCAATAGTTGTAAAGCCCCTTCGCAAAAGCCTTTATTGCCAACTCATCATCAGAATCACGTCCTGCCGCTGTGATCCCCGCAATCTCATCATCTAAATTAAAACTCAAACCATGCTTTAAAGAATTCCAAAAGGCTTCACTGCTACTTATTTCGGGATGTTCTGCTTCTTCCTCATAAGAATGGTTGTTATAGTCTGATATGTGTCCAATAATAGGATATTGATCATCATTCCAAATCTGACTATTTGAAGAGCGTTTATTATAATCTGTTATATGTCCAATAATAGGATACTGATCATCATTCCAAACCTGACGTTTTCCAACGTTATCATTCTTATGATTAAGCATTTTAGTATCTCTTTATTCTAATATTACCATCTGCATCTTGAATTTTTGTTCCTATCTCAAATTTAGCGCTCTCTTTGGGACTGGATACCTTCACAAACTCCATAACGCCTTTTTTCTGAGTATTATATTTATCAGAGATTTCTTGAGGGGTTATCTTCCCCGTCATCCAATCATGCAAATCAGTTTTCTGAAGCTTATTTAAAGCATTAAATGTTATTTCAAGATTTTCTAAAGTTTTCAGTAGCCCTTTTGTATTACGCGCAGAATCTAAAGAACCAAAGGTTGCTACCATCGTCCGACTTTCGTAATCTGATATAGGACCAACACTAAGACTTCCTCTAGGATCCATCGATTTTAAGCTCTCAAATACCGCCTTTAAAGCACCACCCTTAATCGTATCAAATAATTTTTCTAATTCATTCGCAGGAGTTCCTCCAATTCCACGCGTAGCCCACGCCTTAAACCCGTTAATCTTATGTTTGCGAATGAGTGCAATCGAATCACGAATAGCATCTATCCCAGCGTTCATCTGATGTTTTGTGGCAATAATATTTTTTTGCTTTTTACCCTCCCACTCTTTCTGTGCTTGTAGCTTCTGATTATACTCAAGTTCTTGTGGAGACCCCTTTACCGGTCTCATTTCGCGTTCACCAGTCTCTGGATTGGTATACCATTGAAACCCCTGACTTAACTTAGGAGTATCACCACCTGTTAGCATCGCACTAAGCATTTGAGGATTACGTGCCATAATAGCAGCTTCTTCTTCACTGTACCCTTTAGATTTTAGGTATTCGACGGTCTGATTAACCTGTCCTCTTTTTTCTCTTTCCATATCACCACGACGAAGATTCATAGCTGCATTCGCTAAACTTTGTGCTATCGTCCCATCTGATAATGCATAACCAATCCCATAATCTGATAATCTTTGTAAAAACTCAGGACTACGCAAGTAATCCCAAAAACTCTGTTGAGAACCAGTATCTTGGTGAGGAACAGTACTCTGTTGTGGCTGTACAGACTTCTGTGGTTCTACAGATGAAATAGGCTCTGGTAATTGAGACGGCTTTGGTTTCAATGATGCCAAATCTGAAGTTTCAATTGCATTAGGCAAAGGTTCCATACCTAAAGGATTTGGTTGTGAACCAAAGGTCGCTACTGGTAAAGAAGGGACTAAAGACGGTACATACGGTTTTCTGCCTGCCGATCTTAAAGACGAACTTACATCTGGTAAAGGTGAAGTATTTTTAGCTAAACCTAAAGGATTTGATTGTGAACCAAAAGTTGCTATAGGGGAAGAAGGGGTTAAATAAGGTAAATTATTTGCCTGTTGTTTGGCGTCTTCTAGATCGTTGAAACGTATACGTGGTACATATTGGCTCATTACATGCATAGACTTAAGAAGTCTTGATAACATGTTATCGTTACTATTTTGCATAACTACCTCACTTTTTTCCTGCAAAATTAGCAATACTAGCTAAAATCCCTATAGCGTTCTTCCAAGGGTCGTTACCATGCATCTTAGATTCTGACACATTATTCGTTGTCGTGCCGTAATTCCTTGCAAAGCCATGACCGGCGTTCATAAGCATATTCAACCTATTCCAGCCGCTATTGTCTTGTTCCAGCCAACGTTCTCTATTGGCATCAACAAGGCGTTGATTGTGGGCATCAAGCACACCTCCCCCTTGTATGGCATTGGAATAGGCATTCCCATAACCCTGTAAGAAGTTATTTGAGGCTCCCAACTGATTTTGATTGGCTTGGTCTATCATGGCATTGGCTTGCATCATGCGGTCCGCATCACGATTATATTGCTCTAACATAGCACGAGCGTATATAGAATCTCTTCCTTTCCGCACTTCCTCTCTGTGATCAGGAGTTGCATAACGACCAATCCCTGAGAAATATCTGTTAATTTGAGTGTCTGAATCATCTAATGCTTCTTGAAGTGCTTGTTTGAAATACGAATTTTCTCCCATCATACCACCAGAGGCCATATGTCGAAGATTCATGGCTGCCGACGTTGGATTATAGATTGTATTCATCAAAGAGCGATTTTGATAATGATGAGGAATACTTCCAAGACCACCAATTCCATAGCGCGTTTGATCACTTAACGGCGCTACACGAGGTCCCCCATACACATTACCACCCATCCCTGTGTCATACATGTTATACGCATCTGCACCCCCACGCTTAAAGACATTCTGCATCCAAGTAGGAGGGGCGCTTGTCTGCACCTGCTTCTGTTCTGTCGTTGCTGGTCTACTGCTCCCCATGTCACAATTCCTTCCTATAATAAAGCATATCTATGCCATAACCTTGTTTGTTCAGTGCACGTTTCCAACCTAAACGCCCTAAAATCTCTATCTCAAAAGCCCCATTCTCACGCGCCCAATCCTCTACAAATGTCAAATTATCAACTTGATCAAGAACGCCCTTGCCACTACATTCACAAATCAGAGCGCGCTTCTTTCCTAAAACTGTCTGTTGTATCTGGGTCGTGAATGCCGCTAAAAAGCGCTCGTCATCATCCAAAACAAGCCATAACTGTTTCTTGCCACTGCAAATCGCTTCAAGGAGCTCTTGCAACGTGATTTCATGTTTAAAACGTTCCACATACTCGCGAAACGACGCAATGATGTCTTCAAGGTATGGTGCTATACGCTCCATATCCCAAGACGTGGTCAAAAAGACTTTTGCCATTACCCTCTGCCTAAAGGACGTAAATCCACATTAAATCCTGTGATTTGGTTCCAATGAACACCTTCAGGAATACGCAATTTAAAGCGGTGATAACGATTGCGCGAACGACCATGATAAGCACCCGTGACATATGAACATGCCCTCTCTTGGTGCCATGTAATCGGTGTCTGATTATTGCGAAGCCGACGCTCTCCTATGCTTAAAAGACCTTCCGTCGTATCAACTTCAGCAAACATCTTCGTGATAAAGTTAAAACTTCCATCTGGTGCTCCCAATTCTTGCGAAACAACCGTTGCCTCCATCGGTGCTCCCGTAAACATAACAAGCCGATTTTCATCATCAAAAGCACCAAGCATTGGGGCGCCACTTTGCCAACGAGGGCTGTCTAAAGAAGCCGGCAAGGACTCAAGATTGATCGAGATCTCATCTAACTGTTCTAAAGTATAACCTGTCGTAAATACTGGAAACAACGTGAAAGGTTTTCCCTGTAGCGTCGACCATTTCTGCAATCCCCAATCATAAACAAAGGTCGTTTGCTCGTTATTGCCTCTCTTTAAGGACCAGTAAATCCGATTATCAATGGGATCTATAACCCCTTGCATCTCATCAAGAGCAAACTTATCAAAGGTTTTAAAAACTGTTCTATCAACCTTCTCAAAGCCTATCGGCAAAAGTTGACCATCCAAACTCATCTGATAAAAGCCACCATCACCAGCAAAAAAAGCATCACTCCCACGACACGCTATAGAGGCTGCACTGCGGGATCCACGCTTGTCTTGAAGCTTTTGAAAAATAAAGGGGACTTTAGAGCCTAGCGTAAAACAACCAGCATAAATAGCAGAACGCAAAAAAACGAGGGGATTGCTCGATTCCGTTGCCCCTTGAACATATTCTCCATCATTAAAATTATGATAATAACAATCTTTATCACCTACCGTCCAATGAGTTGCATCATTCAAACCCGACCAATGGATGCGATTGGGATGATCTGTTAATTGCATCAAACAAACAAAATCACCCCAAACCTTCACCAATCCTGCTTTCGGGGGATTGCCTCCTAAATCTTCAAACCGTTCAGAGCTATGAGTATTAAAGACTTGTGGTTTATCATTTTTATTCACCGCAATAATAGTTTCACCAAATAATGCAAACGACCATTTATTCTCTTCATTTGCTTGATAGGTCACACCACTTTGACTTATGTCTTTCCAACCCTTCGTTTGACTATCATAACTGTAAAGCTTTTTGGCTCCTCCTACGATTATCTTAACACCATTGCCACTTCTAAAGGCTATGCACCCCAACGGCTTTTCTTCTAAAGCATGAGACACTACCATTGCATTAGGCATCGGAATGTAACAGCCATCAGCCGGTAAAACATTCACAAGCATATCCGTAAAACTGCCGTTGACAACCGCAACATCTGGTCTGTAATCAGCGATTGGAAAATAAACCATCTTAAAAATCCGTTGGTATTATTCTGGTCACGTTATGACGTTGAGACGTCTCTGCACGCAATTCATGCAACTGTTCGTTAAAGTCATTGTAAGCTGCCGTTGCACAATCGGGATCTTTCAAGATATTCTTGTAAAGTTCGTATTTTGCACGCGCCTTAATCAAATCAAACGCGTGCACAAACCATGGATGCTCCTCATCGACACTCTCTATCTCTGATAAACGCAATGGAGAGAGAATGAGTTGAATCTGATAGGCTTTATCCGGCGTGGGATAAAGATGTAATTTCCTATCAAAATAACTGTAACAAACCGGCGTTCCTTGCTGCTCTGATGATAACAAAGGCTCTAAAGAAACATGGTCCTTACATTCCAAGGCAAACTTATGATGTTGATCAGAACTCAGATAACACATTGATTTATAATGATAATATAGCGTTATTCATATTGAATTAGAATCCCGAATAACGTAAGATTCTCTCATTTCAAATCTGTTTATCTTGAATCAACTAAAACCACTCATTTGTACATAACAAGTGGGATGAGTGTATGGATAAAATTTGTATAAGAAAGGACTAAAAATGGCTCTTATGAACCGTCTTAATGCAAGAGCTGTCGCAACATTGGGAGCTGGCAAATATAATGATGGTGCCGGCTTGTTACTTCATAAGCGTAAAGATGGAGGTGCTCAATGGATTTACCGTTTTACCATTCATGGGCGGCGCCGTGAAATGGGCTTGGGTGCCTTGAGAGATGTCTCTTTAAAACAAGCCCGTGAATTGGCAACTGGGTGGCGCTCTGTTCTTCGTGAAGGTCGTGACCCCATTAAAGAACGCAATAAACAAAAGCGTGAGGCAATAAGTAATCTCCATTATTTAAAAGATATCGCGTTGGATGCTTTTGAAAGCCGTAAAGCTGAACTAAAAGGAGATGGTAAAGATGGGCGTTGGTTTTTACCCTTAAAACTCCATATTCTCCCCAAATTAGGTTGCCTCCCCGTTTCAGAGATTACACAAACAGAGATACGCAATACACTTGCTCCCATTTGGCATACAAAAGCAGCAACAGCTGATAAAGCTCTTACCCGCCTTAATATTTGTCTCAAACATGCGGCTGCTTTGGGTTTGGATGTTGATTTACAAGCAACAGAAAAAGCACGCGCTCTCTTAGGTAAACAACGCCATAAAACGCAAAATTTTCCAGCTATGGATTGGAGAGATGTCCCTGCCTTTTATAAAACACTTTGCGAAGCATCAACCTTAACACAACTGGCTTTGCGTTTGCTTATTTTGACAGGCGTTCGTACCAACCCTTTGTGTCATATTCATAAAGACCAAGTTGATGGCGATATCTGGACAATCCCTGCTGAAAATATGAAAGGTCGACGTGATACTACAGAAGAGTTTCGCGTGCCTCTATCATCAGAAGCATTAGAAATCTTAAAACAAGCGCGCTTGCTTTCTCGCAATGATTTCTTCTTTTCTGCAACCGGTCGGGGTCCCCTCGCTGCAAATTGTATGGCTCAATATATGAGAGACAATAAAATTGAGGCATGCCCCCATGGATTTCGTTCTAGTTTACGTGATTGGCTCGCTGAAACAACCGATGCCCCTTATGAAGTCGCAGAAACTATTCTAAGTCATACAGTAGGCGGTAAAGTAGAGCGTGCCTATCGTCGGACTGACTATTTAGAACAGCGCCGCGTTTATATGGATAAATGGGCGGCTTATGTCACGGGTCAATCTTAAGATATGGGGTGAATAACCCCATGATCTGTGGATAACTTTAGCTCTCTTTTCTCTCATTCTTTCTCAATAAGAGTCATAAATTATCACATCAGAAAAACTATGATAAAATATTGTTTTCTATAAATAAAATACCTTCAAAAATGAACCAAAATGTGGTTAATAAATAGTTATGATTTGTTCTCATTTTTTTACTTTTGAAAGGATTTTAGTATGACAGAAAATGATATTCTTTTAACAGACCGTGAAAGTGCAAAACTGCTTCATATGAGTGTTTCAACATTCCGGCGTCATGTTACCAATGGCTCTCTCCCAAAACCTTTAAAATTTGGCTTTTTATCCCGTTGGTTACAATCGGATCTTTTGAATGTAATCGAACAAGCAAAACAGCAACGTTATAACGACGCGGCATAAAAAGAAAACCTTATCACGTAAGGACGGACAAGGCTTTCTCAAACTCATCAACCTGGTGCTTTATTTGGTGTAAATTCAAGGCTTTCTCTACTGAAGCAAGACTTAAGGCTGGCATTCAGGTGCATTTTTATACTTTTTACAAAAAGGGCTGTTCAAACGCTTCTTGACACTGCGCTGTGGTATGACAGCACCTGGACGACAAATGGGAAGGTTTTCAGCTCTAAAAGTATAACACCAATATGGTCCTCCCCATTTGTAGCGGAATCCTGCTTGAATCATGCAAGCATCGATGGAAGCCTCTGCATTGATGCTTAGCTTTCTATTTTCTGGAAAAACATCATAAGGGGTTGGCATACCACATTCTAACAATGCTTTTCCTACCTCAGTAAAATCTGCTCCTGGTTTCTCCCATGCACTCAAAACTCCTGGTGGAGGCTTGTCGATGTTACATCCAGCAATATTTAACAGAATGAGACCACTTAATAATTTCAAGATTTGTTTCATTTTTTTCTTCCTGAATATTTTGAATAAATTGGCGTACGATTAGGTAATCCATAAGCCTGTCGACATATTGAACCTGCATTACCATAACAAGCATGGACACTGGGGTAGCCCTTAAATATTTGCCATGCTTCTTTCCAAGGACCACTTCCAGGAGGTATTTGCCCAAAAGTGTA
>NZ_JBHIRE010000024.1:0-17211 GCF_042196885.1 Bartonella sp. AA86SXKL
AAAAAGAGTTTGTTGCAACAGCTGTTGGTTATGTTCCTTGGGGAGACGGAGCAGAGGAGTATTTTTACAACCTCTACAAATATGAAGACGGTACAAGAGAGTGTGAAAAGTTTGATGGTGGTCAGTATTACAAAACACCTAAGAATGCAGATTTTAGTACCAAAGCGCAAGTGAAAGCTTGGGTTTACGGTGGTGCTATTCCGAAAAGCGTTCTCAATTACGAACCTCTCATAGATGAGATCAATAAAGGCATAAAAAAACTATCAGAAGTTGCTTGATTTTAAAGAACATGACCTCTAGGTGTGAAGAAAGAAGGGCTAAGTCTTTCTAAAGATGCCCTACTTGCTCTAAAGGTGAAATATGTGGGATTGGGTTGTTATGCCGAGCTTGCCATAAATCATGCTTTTGTTGCAATTTAAGCCAAAATTCCGCATCATTTAAACCCGCTTTTTCTAACCGTAAAGCTAAGTTAATACTAATCGCGGCATGGCAGTTTAAGACGCGGGATAAAGTTAAACGTGCAACGCCAAGACGATTTGCAGCTTCTGTTACTGTTAACCCTAATTCATCAAGCAATTCTTCTTTCAAAATGCCGCCAGGGTGTGGAGGATTGTACATCATAATAACACCTCAAAACTCAATGGTAATCTTGATAATCAACCAGTTCAACGTCTGTCCCAATGAAACGAAAGGTAACACGCCAATTTCCATTGACACGCATTGACCAGTAACCTTTTAAATCGCCCGTAAGCGCATGTAGACGATACGATTTAAGAGTAACTTGTTCAGGCGCGGATATTGTATCTAAAATTACTAAAATGTTTGCTAATTTTTTAGCATGCGCGGGTTGTATGCCTTTGCAGACTCCTCGTTCAAAGAATAATTTCAATCCTTTATGCTTAAAACTAACGATTGCCATATATACCCTCTTGATACTTGATACTATACACCATGCATTTATGTCAATTGATTATTTGTCAAAGAGCGTCTTAAAACATAATTTTATATGTTAAAAAACAATAATATCGTTTTGAAATAATTGAAAAAATAAGCAAATCATGCTAAGATTTTCTATGTATTAACATACAAGTTTAAGGTAAGAAAAAACATGCTAAATAAAGTGTTGTTAATTGGCTATTTAGGGAATGATCCCGAAAGCAAAACAATGAATTCTGGAGCTGAAATAGTCAATTTTAGTATAGCAACTTCTGAAAGCTATACTGATAAAAAGACCAATCAAAAAATAGATAAAACGGAATGGCACTCCATTGTGGTTTTTAATCCACATTTAGCAAAAATTTCTCTTCAGTATCTCAGTAAAGGTTCAAAGGTTTACATAGAAGGCAAATTACAAACACGTAAATGGCAAGATAAAAATGGTCATGACCGTTACACAACAGAGATTGTCTTACCACAATTCAAAGGCGAGTTGTATTTGCTTGATGCCAAAAAAGAGCAATCGGCATTCCCTTCACCCATTACTTCTCAAAATTATGCTATCGCTTCAGGTGCTACTGATCATGGCACATCTCTTAACGATAGCATGCCATTCTGATTGAAAAAATAGAGCAAAAATAAGAATGTGGATTTCCACAGATACGGGGGATGTATGAGAAAGAAAGATGCCTACATTTCACAAGTGAAAGTACGTCAAGATCCTGTTAATCAATTGGCAATTGAAATGCGTGCTAAACGCTTCTGCTTGACCATAGAAGAGGCTAAAAGTCCGCTTGCTGGTTCTTATGTTGGGCGGCTATGTTTGCAAGGCGTGCTTACTCAAGATCAGTATGATGCTGCGCAAAAATATCTTGAAGTGAGAAATGACTATTCGTGTGCAAAAGGTTTGCCAAGCGCTGTTTATGATGAAATGCCATCATCTTCTGATGACAAAGCAAGAGAGAAGTGGGTTGAACGTGCAACAGAACAGTTTTGTAACATGCAAGAGGTAATCAAAGAAACACAATGCCTCTATAAACAGTATAATCTTTATGCGGCTCTACA
The DNA here is from genome assembly GCF_042196885.1 of Bartonella sp. AA86SXKL. Classification (NCBI taxonomy): domain Bacteria; kingdom Pseudomonadati; phylum Pseudomonadota; class Alphaproteobacteria; order Hyphomicrobiales; family Bartonellaceae; genus Bartonella; species Bartonella sp. AA86SXKL. Next base: position 2,002 of record NZ_JBHIRE010000024.1, read on the forward strand.
ATATCTTGTTAGTGAAGATCAAACGTTGCCATATCTTATAAATTCATTGCAGATTGCTCTGAATGCGCTTCATAGACATTTTACGCAAAAGCGCAAAAAAGACTATTGAATAGTAGGCTTTAGAGTGTTATATTTTTGTATAATACTGAAGGGAGCGTTTTATGCACACAACAAAATTACGTAAAGTTGGGGGATCAGTGATGCTCTCCATCCCACCTGCATTGCTTGATGTTCTTCACTTGACTGAAAATACCGAAGTTGGTTTGGCTATTGATAATGGTCGTCTTGTCGTGGGACCATCAGTCCAGCCGCGATACACGATGGCTGAGTTATTAGCTGCCTCCGATTATTCGCAACCACAATCACCTGAAGACCGTGAGTGGGTTGATTCCTCTGCTGTAGGGGGCGAGCTTATATGAGGCGTGGTGATATCTATATGGTAGATTTGGAACCAATCCAAGGACGAGAGCAGCGTGGGTACCGTCCTGTCGTCATTGTTTCTCCTGATGATTTTAATCAAGCAACAGGTTTACCAGTTATTTTGCCGATCACAAGCGGTGGAAATTTTGTTCGCCGTATTGGATTTGCAGTGCCGCTTACGGGTACAAGAACGAGGGGTGTTATTCGTTGCGATCAGCCTCGTGTTCTCGATTTGGTGGTGCGCAATGGGCGTAAAGTAGAAAGTTTGCCAACAGCTATTATGAATGAAGTATTAGCGAAGGTTGTCACGATCTTTAGTTGATCAATTATATGTAGAATCCAGTCTTCCAGATAAGATATTACCACATCTTGTAAGTTCATTACGGATTGTTCTGAATGCTCTACAGAAATATTTTGACAAAAAACTAAATGGTAGATGTTTTATGTTGTTTCTTTCGCTTTGACGTGAAATGTTTTTCTGTGTAATTCGTTGTATTTGTATTACAATGAATACAAAGATGAGGATTGCGTTATGACGATATCTATTCGGTTGTCAAGTGATCTCGAAACACGTTTGAATAATTTAGCTGCTAAGACAGGACGTACAAAGTCTTTTTATTTACGCGAGATTATTGAACGTGGAATAGAGGAAGCAGAGGATTATTATTTAGCCTCACAAGTAAGAGAGCGTGTTCGAAGGGGAGAGGGTACTTTTTATAGCTCTGAAGAGGTGAGGAAAGAGCTTGGCTTGGACGATTAGGTGTTAACAAACTGAAGCAAAGGCTGGGCAAATATTTTCATAAAAGCTTATCGCTATGTTGATTTAAAAGTAATCATCTGAGTAATCTAAATGTTTGAATTTCTTTTTTAATTCGTCCCGTTCTTCAATCGCCTCATCTCGTTCTCTAACAGCGTTGTCACGGTCTTTTATCACTAAATTATAAGAATTAACTAGCTCATTATGAGTATCGCAAAAAATTTTAAGTCCTCTTGACGCTAAAAACTCATACAGACCAACAGAGAAGATTGTTATTACCAACAAAATTTTTGTTGGGACTCCGAAAAAATGAAGTATAGAGATTCCTATTACTAGGCAAATTGTGATTTCGATCTCTACATACAAAAGAAACAAAAACAGCATGATTGGTACTGTAATTACGAGTACTATTATTCCCACATCTAAGGACTCGTAGAGGAGGATTCCTGTAGATATTATAGCTATAGATATCAGTACGTGCGTGAAATCACGACTATCATAATAATAATTATCACCTATTTCACAGTAGTGCGACGAAAATACATATCTAAAGATTGACCAGAAAATAGAAATAATCGATATTGCTGTCAAAACTCGAAGAGATAGAGAACCTGATATAAATAGTATATCAATTATTACTACTATTGCGCCAAAATACATTGATATTGGTTCCATAGTTTCCCCCCTTTTTTAGCAGTTCCCAGTCATATAATTGATTCGTTTAGAGGATACAATTGTGAATTGCTTAGTGCTAAAGACACTATATTTAGGTAATAAAATAAAAAATATACAATATCGTGATTTTTTTGTTGACAGGATATGAAAAATAGTGTTTTATGGCACTGCTGTACTGGTCGAATTGCGTCCAAAATTACAGCAGAGAATTCCTCATTAACTTCTTTTATTAAATTGACATGATGATTTAGAGCCCTGCGTTTTGCGGGGTTTTTTGTTATTTGGAGAAAGTATTTTATGACAGCAGAAAATACAAAGCAGGCTCCACAATCCAAAAAAATGCCACCCAATGCTGGAAAAGGGCGAATAAAAGGCGTTCCCAATAAAACAACGAGCCTTTTAAAAGAGTCGGTCATTGAAGCTGCTGAACGAGCAGGCAAGAAATATGGTAAAGAGGGCTTGATCTCTTATCTGGAAAAGCAAGCAATCAAATGCCCCGCTGCTTATTTGGCATTATTGGGGAAGATTTTGCCTCTTCAAGTGACAGGCGAGGATGGCGGGGCGATTAAAATGATAGGGCGCGTGGAAATAGCCCCTTTGGTTTATGACAACGAGACAGATTAAGATTGTACCAAAACTCATTCCTATTTTTACAGGAGACGCTTTGGTACGCGCGGCTTGGGGTGGGCGAGGCTCTGGAAAGACAAGATCATTTGCCTTGATGGCTGCTTTAAAAGGCTATCAATTTGGTATGGGAGGGATATCGGGGACTATTCTTTGTGCACGTCAGTTTCAAAATTCGCTAGCAGAGAGTTCATTGGAGGAGATTAAGCGCGCCATTGAAGCCCATGATTTTTTAAGGGACTATTATAAGGTTGGGGAAGCTTCTATTAAATCAAATGATGGTCGTATAGCCTTTCAGTTTTCTGGTCTGGACCGTAATATTGCGAGCATTAAATCGATGGGGCGCATTTTGCTTTGTTGGGTTGATGAGGCAGAGCCCGTGACAGAAACAGCTTGGCAGACTCTCATTCCAACGTTGCGTGAAGAAGGCGAGGGGTGGAGAGCAGAGTTATGGGTGACATGGAACCCGTTGCGAGAGAATGCCCCCGTTGAGAAGCGGTTTCGCTTTTCAGACAATGAGGCAATCAAACGTGTTGAGATCAACTGGTCAGACAATGTAAGATATAATATTAAAAAACACAATAAAGTCAATATGTTGTTTGCAATTATTTTATATGAATCCACTCAAGAATCCATCTTTTTATGCGTGTCTAAATTGATCATTTTTTATATAAGATTGGCATGTATGAATAGACCATAAAAAGCAAATCATGATGTAAATATTATAACGCATGTAAACATTCAAATGAAATGAAAAGCAGATATCATTCATAACAGTTTATAAATCTTATGATACGTTTTTATCACAGCACAAATCACATTGTTTAAAAATTTAGTTGTTTGAAATTATCGATAACATAAATTGTATACGTTTAAAGATCACATCTTGTTTTAAAGATTGGTTTGTTTAATCGTATAAAGACCAAAATTATTGTTCCCCAAAATTAAGAAGCGTAAAATCTAAAAATGCTATAGCAATATCTTATTATCTATTAGAGGGTAATCGTTTGAAACTGTTATAAGATAAATTGTATCAAAAGATACGCATTTATAGAAAATACAGATCATATAATTTTCCCCCAAATTGGGAAAAACCTCTAAAATGGCATTAAAGAAATTAACTGTTTGAACCTGTCATAAGCTTATAGGTTTAATTTAAAAAATTGCATAAAAGGATTAAGGATAAAATCGCTTTTAAAACGCTTACTAAAAGTTAAAAAAACGATAAAGAGGTATTTTATATCTTATGAAATGAAAAGCCTTTTAATGAATAGATTGCAGACTAGTTTTTAAGAACGGAATTATTCGCTTCCACAAAAAAATGGAGGCGGGTAATACCATAGCAGTAAAATACTATTTTACCTTAGATATGGTACTAAAAAACGTTTTAAAAGTTACCATTTAAAAGTACAGAGCACAAATATAGAGCGATTAATTTGCAAAGAAGTTCTGTTTAAAAGAAACTTATGAAAGCCTTTCTAAATGAACGTTTAAACGTTTGAAACGGATGTTTATAACAGTTTTTAAAGCCTTGCGTTTGATAAAAGCGGTTGTTTATTGTCTTATGAGAGTTTGTTTTAAAAGCCAACGTTTGCAACTGTAAAAAACGGGTTTTGTTAAAGCTATCAAGCGTTTTGATTTGTTTGATAGGTTTTGATTTTAGAATATAAGTTATTTGAATTCACTCAACTCAATTTTAAGGTCAACATATTGGAACGTTTTAAAAGAAGCATTTTGATCATGGGCTTTGTTTTCAATGAATCTCTTTAAAATATAAAGACGTTATGATTAATACGTTTGAGAGAAATGAAAAGCGTTCATTCAAATGAGTGAGTAAAAATCATACGCATTATTTGCATTCCTTTTGATAAGTTTTCATATCTCAATAGAGCGCTTGCAATATAATACGTGTTGTATATATGCATTCATTACTCCATTGTGGATGATTATTTTTCTATCATTATAATCGTTATTTGAAAGCCGCGTCATATCACTTGACACGGCTTTCTTTTATGAATGCTCTCTTTTATGATATGTATATTAAGCAATTATCTTATAATGCGTTTATAGCCATCAAGAAGGCACTCCTATGTCTATTTTTATTCTGTTTCATCAACAATCTTGACAAGGTTATCGCTTTCATAAACCTCATAATTTATAGGAACTTCCCTTACTTTGCTTTTCTTGGTTAATTTCGCATTGCCATAAGCGCGACCCCAGACCTTAGTATAGAATAAAACCTTGGCATTGCCAAAAACAGAGCCATAAATTTCAGCACAACCGCCCACCAAAGCACCACCATAGACCTTGCCATGTATTTTTGCACGACCATTAATAAAGGCATAATTATAAACCTTGGCATAGCTATGAATACGGGCAGAGCCAGCAACAATGGCGCGACCATAGACGCGTGCATAACTAAAAACCGTAGCATCATAAGAAACATGAGCATAATCATAAATATGAGCATCAGCAAGAACACGGGCAGCACCACTCACATGAGCATACCCATAAACATTGCCATAAACATGAGCATTGCCATAGACACAAGCATGGTCATAAATTTTTGCGTATTGAGAGATGAAAGCCTTGCCATAGATTTCACAATTCCCATAGACTTGACCACAAACTTGAGAAAAATGCCGTATTTTTGCATTTTCAGAAACGACGGCATAGCCATACACACAAGCTTTATCATAAACCCAGCAATTGCCATCATGGGATAGATTAGCTTCCTTTTCAATAAAGCCCCCTAAATCCCCCGTCTTAACATCATCAAAATCTTTTAAAGCTTTAATGCGATAAAGATTTATAATATTTCGAGTAAGAGCATGTTTGATTTTTTTGATTTCACTGGTTAATTCGTATTTTTGAGACATAGAAATACCCTCACAATCTAATGTGATAAACGTTTTCTAAATAAAATTTGAAATGGGAAATTTGGTTGGAAAGCAGGCGCCCCCGCCACGCACAAGCCATTATTTACGCAGCGTCTTTTATGGTTTGATCACAAATTTTAATATGACCATTCAGTTTTTTTGTATCTATATATGAATTGCCAAAAACACTCACTTGATCACAAATGTATGTATAGCCTGTAATTTTTGCATTCTCATAAATACAAGCATTATCACCAACTATAGCAAAAAACCAAACTTGAGCATTGCCAAAAATCTTTGCATTGCCATAAGCTTGTGCATAGCCAGTCAATAAAGCATTATCATAGATCTTAGCATGACCTTTTATAACAGCCCTGTCCGATACCTCAGCATGATTTAAAACGCAGGCATAATCGTAAACATAAATTTTTCCAAAAACCAAGGCATGATCAGCAACCCTTGCATTGTTATAAATTTTTGCACAATCAAAAACCTTAGCATTTCCTTCAATTTTTGCATTATCGAAAACATAAGCATTATTATAAACACAAGCATTATCATAGACCCAGCAATTGCCATCATGCGAGAGGTTGTTTTCATTTTCTATAAAGCCACCCAAGGCACCCGCCTTGACATTATCAAAATCTTTTAATGCTTTAATTCTATATAAAGTACGACCTTCAATAATATGAGTTTCATTAGTCAATTCGTATTTTTTAGTTACAGTTATAGCGTTCATAGGTAACTCCCTAAGTTCATATTTGATAAATTTTCAAATGAGATGTTTAAAGGAGGGGCGTCCCCGCCGCGCCTAGTGTTAATTACACAGCCTCGTCATAATACTCATGACGGTAATAATCATCATCACTTCCAAATCTTGGAATTGCCTCATCATGAATTTGATCCTCTTCAGTTAAAGAGGCAGCACTATGAACACAAGAAGAACCAGATACATAAGAACCACAAACCACGGCATCATCAACGACATAGGAATCATCACAAATATAAGCACCATCACTTATTTTTGCATTGCCACCGACATGAGCATTATCACAAATAACAGACATATCAGAAATATGAGCATGGCCACTTACACGGGCGTTATCATAAATTTTAACATTGCCTTCAATAACCACGGCGTTTTCAACATGGGCATTGCCATAAACCTCACAATAATCATTTATTGCCATGCCTTGAAAAATAGCATTACCATAAATTTTAGCATCGCCATAAACGTCTACAAAAAAGCCTTTGACTTTAGCATTGTCATAAACCCTTGCATTTTCAAAAACACGCGCTTTATCATAAACCCAGCAATTGCCTTTGTGAGATAAGTTGCTTTCCTTTTCAATAAAGCCCCCTAGATCGCCAGCTTTAACATCCCCAAAATCTCTTAAAGCACGAATGCGATATAAGAAATGACCAGCTACGCAATCCATTTCACTAGTAAATTCATATTTTTTGGATATTTTTTTCTTATTAACGGGAGTGTTTTTTACTATATTTGTCATATTTAAAACCTAACTGTAAAGAAGTTTTCAATTGACAACCCTATAAGGGCGCCGGGTGTTGAAAACACGGCAGTTAGTCCGTTGCTACGCTTTTCCCATAAGGGTATTGTATAGCATAGCTACACCCGACATAATCATCATATATGCTAACTAAAGCATAAAAGATAGTCAGTTTTTAATAGGATTAGGTTTATCGTAACCTAGTCGCTAACTGTAAGTGTTTTCATCACTTGATTATTTATATAACAAAATACGTATTTATTGTCAATTAATATTTCATCTTTTTTGATATTTTTTAAATACGTTATGTATTGATAATATCTTATGCTTATGAATTGCTTATTTTATATTTATATGCGTTTAAAGCTATATTATGGGCTTTCTTAAACGATTGCGTTATGTTTTGAATCTATACATTGATAATATTTAGAAACGCTCTCATAATGCGTATTTTTAACTTTATAACCTATCAGTTTTTTCACTAAATGAATTTAAAATTTTTTGTGAATTTTGTTTATAACACATTTGCAACTTAACAGTTTTTTATAGAGATGGTCTTTATAACCAATGCATTCATTTGCATTTTTGCTTTATTCAAATAAGGCTGTTATTTTTACGCATTCTCTATAGCTGTTATATGCTTTATAGCCATGGCATCATTTTTCATTTTCATAAGAGAAACGATAAATAGGATATAGGATAATTACGATTTATAGATTGTTATGAAAACATCTCAATAGAAACTGATAATTATAGAGATTAGCAAAATCCTTTTTATGAATTTTTATCAGTTCTTTTGAAGATATAAACTTATGATTTTAGAGAATTGATTACAACGTGCTTTATGAAAGCATATGATCTTTTAAAGCCTTTCAAAAGATAGCTTGTACCCCATAAGAAATGCTATCAAGATCATTAGGTTATGAGTTTTGAAGGGATTTTGAGTTTTGAGGGTTGCTGCTATTATGTAAAAAAACGATAAAAAGTAAAAACATTATATTTCAATAGGTTAATATTTTATAGACCTAAAAAAAACAACTCATATTGATAATATAACCTATAAATTCAACTAATAATATACGTTTTGAGGGGGTTTTGACGGTTTTTACACCTTCAAAACCTATAAGCAAAATGAATATATATAACCCTCTTTAAACAAAGCTTTTGAAAAGGATAAAGCACTCATTTTAGATTACGGTATAATCTCTTAAAGGCAATGTAAAAAAATCTAATTCTATTTAAGAGTGGGTTTCTTAAAAGTCTTAAAGCAATCCAAATAAGAGTATTTAAAAGTACAAAGCCTTATTTTTAGAATAACGCATATTAGGATTGTATCTAATCAACTTAACAAAAGAGGTATAGATTATGGTTATAAGCTCTATACCCCTTATGCGTTTATCATACCCATTATGTGAGCATGCTTTATAAGTTATTCAGTTTCTCTTAATACCAAATTTGGTAAGTTTTTTACGATTTTCATGGTTTCTAAACTTACGGTAATAACCCTTTGAAATAATTCTAGAGGGTAGGCAGGGTTGCCAATGGTCTCAACAGCATAACGATTGGCATCATTGACAATACCACTCTTTTTATCAGTCTTAACGCATTGACGCCCCATAACCCATTCAAGAGCAGGTTTGCCATTAACGATATACTCATAAGCTTCAAGAGGGATATCTGTCATAGTGATATTGCTGTTATAAATGACAGTTGATTTATCCTTTTCCTTACTATTCTTAATTTTTGCGAATTTCATTTCAGTTACATAATAGAATTTTTCTGGATTAGAGATCTCTGTCTGTTTTGGATTGCCCTTTTTAAAGGTCACTGGATAAAGTTCTACATCTTCATAATTCACATGCAAATGACCCAATTCACGTCCTGCTGTTACAAATTTCCAAAAATCATCAGCACTTTTAACACAAGGGATACGAGGCAATTCTTTAGAAAGGTTATCAGCATAACGAGAGCGATAATCTTCCGAATGCAAAAGACCGTAAACATAATAGAATAGATCATCTTTTGTTATGGTTTCATTAGGATAAGCTGCTTTAAAATGTGCTAGACCTTCATCAGTAATGGCATCACGCTTCTGTAAACCAGCTGTTGTGTTTGCTTCTGTAAAGTCTGTAAATAAATGGGATTGTTTTTTGTTTTTATTCTTTGAAATTGTAGTCTCTTCATAAAAATATCTTGGAAAGCATTGGCTAGCAGCCATAGCATTAACATCAGGTAAATCTTTTATCATTAGGGTAGAAAAACCATTTACTCCTATACCTGTAATTTGTATTACCTTATTTTCGACTACTTGCCCCATCGGAAATATACGAGGCATCTGGTAAGTTCTTTCATTAAAAATACGATTGTAATAGAGCCATTGCTTTGTAAAGGGACGATAAAGACTTTGAACTGAACAATTACTTTCAAATTCGGAAATTTTTCCTCTTACAAACTCTTCTTTTAGACTACTACTCCAACTGATTTTTTTAGCATCAACGTTAACAAAATTGTCTACAGCATTTTTACGTATCCTGCTATCAACATGCCCATAAGCATTATTAAAACGTTGTACTTCGCTATTATAGAACGTGATCATGTTATTCATGTTTTTCGCTAAGCATTCACGACTTGAATTGTATGTCCAAATATCACGGCATGTCAAAATACCGCGAGAATAAGTTTCAAATAGCTTTTTAACATGCCCTTTTTTAACACCTAGAGCTAGGAATGTCTTAAAACTGTCATTACGTTGATTGATCCAATCACCGTACTTGTCTGGTGTAATTATTTGCCAACCGTCTTCACGTGTAATACCACCAACACTACCAAAGTATTGAAGCCTCTCAAGTTTTTTTTCGGTGGAAAGATTATTACCAATGTCATGATAGTAAATTTTACATTCTCCAGAAACATTGGGATTTTTAATAAACAAGGTCACGGCAATACCCGTCATACTACCATTGCCGAAAATATTCTCACCTTCTTGAGCGTTATTTTTATTCATCATATTTTTACGGATATCACCTCGTAAATTAAGTACATAAATACTCGTAAATTCTTTGGCTAAAGATTTTCGTAAGCTGTCCATTGTTGGCTTGTCTATGTAACCAGAACCAGAAACAAAACCGATTACTCCAGCATTATCAATACGGTCACTCGCCCAGCGAATGGCACGAATATAACTATCATAAAGTCTATTAATATTATTTGCTCTAGATTGAACAGCATAAGTTTCACGAATACGATTATCTAGTATAGGATAAGGAGTATTTTTTGCATTATCGTTTTCATTCTTTTGTCCTACTGAATAAGGCGGGTTGCCAAAGATAACTTTAATATCCAGTTTCTTTTGATGTTCCAGATATTCACTGTTTTCTTTGAATAATTTTTGCAGAAGGCTTTTCTCTTCAAGCATGCGAAATGTATCGGTCAAACCAATATGTTTAAAAGGAATATACTCTCCTTTCATGATACTATGATAGGTCGATTCAATGTTAATCGCTGCTATGTAATAGGCTAGCAAAACAATCTCATTGGCATGAATATCATGACGGAATTTATATTCCATATCCTCTGGTTTGATGAGCTTGGATTGTAAAAGCCGTGTAATAAAGGTCCCCGTTCCAGTGAAAGGGTCGAGAATAGAAACACCCCGTGACCCCAAGCTTTTTCCAAACTCATTACGCAACACATCATCAACAGAATGAATGATAAAATCAACAACCTCAACGGGCGTATAAACAATCCCAAGCCTATCCGTGGTTTTCTTAAATGCCTTGGAAAAGAAATCCTCGTAAAGTTTGATAATAAGATTCTGTCTTGCTTGGGGTTCGGTTATCCCAGAGGCGCGGAATTTTACACTATTATAAAACCCTTGGAGTTCTAAAGACTCTTGCTTGATATCGGTTTTATCCAACTCAGCTAAAATTCTTTCCATCGCTTGTGAGATGCTATTGTTCTGGACAAATTCATTGCCCTCAAACAAAGCTTCAAACACGGGACGCGTCACAAGATGTTGTCCTAACATCTCAAGGGCTTCCTCTTGCGTAATACTGTCGTTTAAATTGCTCTTTAATTCCTTATGAAACGCATCAAAAGCACACCGCGCTTTGCCTTTCTCATCAGAAAGAATATCTTTAAGATGATTGATATGGTTTTGAGCAATCTCAGCAACATTGTTCGCCCATATGCCCCAATAATCAGAAAGGGTTGATCTTTTAATCAGAACCGTTTTAAGGGCGCGAGGGAATGCCGCCACAAAATTGAAGCTTGTTTGTCCATTATGCATGGAAAGCGATTTACGAATTGGAGAGACATTGCTTGCGCTTGCATGCTCTGCTCTTGCAGGAAGCGGGATATCGTCAACAACCGTGGTGACATTCTCTAAATCCATATTTTGAGAAACCGTTATAATCTCTAAAATAGGGCTTACATCTTGTCCTAAATTCATCTGATTAAGCGTTTTACTAAAATTCTCATCATGAGAAAGCAGGGCATCGAGAACTTGCCAAACAACACTGTATTTTGGATTGTTCTTTAAAGCTTTTTCGGGGTCAATTCCAGCCGGCACTCCAACGGGTAAAATGATATAGCCTCTTTTCTTGCCTGGAGCGCGCCGCATCACACGTCCTACCGCCTGTATCACATCGACTTGGCTTTTACGCGGGTGTAAAAACATCACCGCATCCAAGGTAGGCACATCGACACCTTCAGACAAACAGCGTACATTGGTAAGCACACGGCAATGATTTTCCCCCACATTTTCTTCCAACCAATCCAGTTTTCTTGACCGTTCCTTGGCGCCATCCTTCCCATCAATATGATCAACTTCACAGATCAGACGGGGTGTATCGGGGTGGTTTTGATAAAGTCTATTGAAAATCCGCTTAACCCCTTTTCCTTGGAAGGTATCACGGATATTTTTAGAGGTCTTGATATCTTTACAAAAAGCCAAAGCCCGCCGCATGGGGCTCGTATCATCTCCAAGATCAGCTTTTAGATCCAGTTTGGTTAAAGCTTGATAACAGCCAACAATTTTTGTTCTATAATCTAAAGTAAGTTCATAATCTTTACTTGTGGTAGGCATCTCCATGGTTTTACTGATTTTCCCCTCATCAACCCCCAAAACAATAATCTTATAAGGGGTTAACAGTTCATTCTTGACCGCATCAGTGAAGCTATAAGTATAAAGCGCTTTTCCATAAATGGCTTCATTATCCATAGAGGCTAAAACAGCATCAACCTCATCGGCACGCCTTTTGGCATGGTTACTAAAGATACGAGGCGTTGCTGTCATGTATAGACGTTTCTTGCCTCGAATAAGACTGTTATCATGAACCTTGATAAAATCAGATTCATTGTCGTCAGTTCCTAATGATGCCCCCGTTGTTCTATGCGCCTCATCACAAATAATCAGATCAAAGGCTGCTAAACCATGATCCTTTTGCCCATCAACAATCACTTGTATTGATTGATAGGTTGCAAAAATAACACTCATCGCATGGGGAGAAGAGTTTCCTACTTTCTCTACAAGCCTAGAGGCATCTGTGGTAGCAGGGAGGGCTAAATCCGATGCCGATATTTCCCCATCATCTTCTTGGTTTTTACGACGCTTGCCGATTTGCTTATCGGAACACACGGCAAAGCAACGCAAGGGCACTTGTGCATCGGCTGTCCATTCACGAATGCTTTGTGACATCAAGGCAAGAGAAGGGACCAAAAACAATACATGCTTGCCTTGACCTGCTATCTGTTCTGCTATCTTCAAACTGGTGAAAGTCTTGCCCGTTCCACATGCCATAATGAGCTTGCCACGGTCTGCTTCTTTTAAACCTTCACAAACCGCTTTGAGCGCTTCTTTCTGATGATCTAAAAGCTTTTTCTTCGTTTGCTCATAAAGAACAATGTTGCCTGTCTTATCAAAAATACCCCAATCGATTTGACTATTTTCCATATCAAACAAATTAATCCGATAAACCGGAACCGCTTGCCCTTCAATCATGGTATTGGCATTTTCGCTTAAGTCTTTTTCGGTGCTATCAATGAGAAGACGGTATTTAAATCTCTTTTTACCAGAAATGGCGATAAAGCTTTCAATATCATCTTGGGTAATCTGATGATTGGTCTCATAAAATTGACAGCGAATAGCAACATAATCGTCTTGATCACGAATTTTCGCTACCAAATCAATATCGGTGTCTGTATCGCTTCCTTTCCACCCCTTTTCGTCAGCAACCTCTCTATAAGTTTGAACCTTTTCGTATTCTTGGCATTGAAGCGGGTCTTGCGTCAAATAAGCTATGACAAACTTTTCAAAAGCGGCTTGCTTATCTTGCTCTGATATCGCTTGATCACGATAGGCTTGTAAGAGAGAGCGTAAAGAAACGTGTTTATTATCAGAATAAAGAGGGTGAGACATAAAGAACAGACTCCATGACAATATATTCTACAGATCGATTCTCTTTCAAAAGAATCAAAATGAAGCTTATTAAATCCATTTTGAACGAATTGAGAAAAAATGTAGAAAAATGCTAAAAAAAGCCGCTCTTTTTTTCAAAAAGGGTTTTTAAAGGTTGTTTATCCACAGCCCATGAGAGAGATCAGATCAGCAAAATAGTGAAATTTGCTGTTCGTTTCACGTATTCATCAAGACAAATGAACTATGTACATAAAAATATCAGAATGAGTATTTTGATAAGTTTTATTACGAATTTTGCTTATAGGTTTTGAAGGTGTAAAAACCGTCAAAACCCCCTCAAAACGTATATTATTAGTTGAATTTATAGGTTGTGTTATCAATATGAGTTGTTTTTTAAGATCTGTAAAATCTTAACACATTGAAATATAATGTTTTTATTTTTTATCATTTTTTTACATAATAGCAGCAACCCTCAAAACTCAAAACCCCATCAAAACCTATAGAGGTTGTGTTTTGGATATCTTTGACACAAGGTTAAAAGGACTCTTTATGTTTCTTCTTTAAAAAATGATAAAACAAAAACCCTCAAAGATAATTCGTAAACCCTCTGTTGGTACGATAAGATCTTTGAAGGTTTTAAGAATAACAAAAGATTACAATGACTTCATTGTTTTATGCTGTTGTTTTTAACGAAAGGATTCCATTCATAGCGTATGGTAGGTCGACCGCTTTGAGAGCTATTTTCCACTGATATTTGACGAATATGATTGGAACGACATAAGAGCTCTAAAGCTTGCTTAACGGCTCCATTATCTGTTAAACCGATCCAACTTCTTTGATGAATATCACGTAAAGTAAAAACATCGGGTAAATGATCACAGCGCTCGACAATCAATTGTGCCCCCTCTGTTGCTAAATTATCCCCCGCCGCATAAAGACGTTTGGCATGACTTAACAAATATTTTTCCCATCGCAAGGCTGTTTGAAGGGCATCTTTATTGATTTCAAAACGCCCCCCTTCGGTTAATTCAAAAATCAATGCAAGACTTACTATGGTTTTAGGCATTTTCAAAAGATGCGCTTGTAAGCTTTCAGAAAGGTTGTTCTCTTTGGCTTCTTTAAAAATCTTTTGCATCCATTCACGAAACATCTCTTGAGCTTCAGCAGAAAAGCGCATCACAAGAGGGTGTTCTGGTGAACCAAGGGGGTTATCATAAAGAGAACGAAATGCCCCTTCATAAGTTTCCCATGCCTCTTGATTGGGCGGTCTATCAACCCATTTCCAATCTTTTGTCTCATCGGGAAAGACAAGCATTTGAAAGCGTTGTAAGAAACCATCATTGCCTTTGCCATATAAAACATTGCGTATAAAGGGCAGAATGCGAGAGGGTTGAATGCCCCCTATAATAGAGACGGTTGCATTGGGAATAAAAATGGTTCCACGCCCAATCCGGTCATAAGTAAATTGACCATCTCCATTAAAAGCTTCCAAATAAAAGGAACGGTCTGTTTGATATTCCTTCCGTTCCATATCTGTTAAGAAACCGGATAATTCATCACGCACCATCAAGAGACCACGGGGGTTTTCTTTTAAAAGTTCCCCAAGCTTTTCAACGGTCACATCATTGACAATAAAACGAGAGACATCATCATCATGCGCATTGTCTTTAGAGAGGGTTTCAGACAAAAGAGCACGGGCTGTTTCAAGATCTCCCTTTTTGATTGCTTTATGGGCTTGTTTTTTCTTTTCAGACTTGTCTAAAGTTTCAAGTATCTCTTCAATTTCTTGTCTCTCTTTCTGCTTTAGCCAGTCTTTATACCATTTCTTTTGAAGGCAAGTGATAGGAGTTAAAGCGGCTTGCATGGTAGGTGTTTTCATGGTTGAAGGTTGACCAATAAGAGCGCCCCAGAGATTAGGGACAATCT
>NZ_JBHIRE010000025.1:0-15589 GCF_042196885.1 Bartonella sp. AA86SXKL
GATGTTACACTTTATCGTATCCGTGCATTAAGAGACTTTGGTGATGTCAAGGCTGGTGATCTTGGTGGTTTTATTGAGAAGGAAGATAACCTCTCTCATGACGGAAATTGCTGGGTTGGTGGTGATGCATGGGCTTTTAGCTACGGTCGTGTTTATGATAACGCTATTGTTTGTGATGATGCTATTGTTTGTGGTCACATTTATGGGAATGCGCATGTATGTGGTAAAACCCGCGTGTATGTGGGAGCTCATGTTTATGACAATGCTCACCTTTCTTATAACGCATGGGTTTATCATCATGCACGGGTTTATGGTAATGCAAAATTATCTGGGGGTGCACGTATTCATAGAAATGCAGAAGTTTATGATCATGCTGTTGTTAATGGCGCAGCGAAAATTTATGGCAAGGTCTATGAAAATGCTAGCGTGGGGTGTCATACTGATGTTTACGGTTCTGTTTATGGCAATGCGAAGATCTCTGGTTATTTCGTGATTAGAGGTAATGTATATGGCAATGCAATAATAAAAAGATCAGCCAGGTTTTCTTTCGTTCCCATAAATTGTGAGGTTTATGAAGGCGATAATATTGTTAAAACGGTCGCTGAAGTAGCATAAATAACAGGCGCGAGGGGGGCGCCTGCTTTTTAAAAATAAAGAAACCGTATGTCACATTAAGCACTAAAAAATCATAAAATTGAAATAATTATTTATATAGGTATATAAATAATCGTGAATAAAATAAAACGTATCATATAGCCATAAAGCGTTTTATAGATAAAAATATTGGAGGGGGTAATGGACACTCTATCTACTAATAAATTAAATAAAAAAGTAAAAAATCCAAATTCCAAACAATCAATTTTAATAACTATAATACGTAGAGTGTTTTCTATCGTTTATAAAATATTACATAAGATATTGAAAACGTGCCTTTTTTTCCTTTTCCTTTTTCTTTTGCTTATTCGTAAACCGGTTATTATTTTAACAGAGTTTATAGCAGGGGGGAGTTTGCTGGTGTTATTTATTTTTTTTACTGGATATGTAGCGGGCTCTGCACCTTTTGAACACCAAACAGCAATGGTCATTGGTTATATAGTTTTGATATTTCTAAGTTTAGCTGTCAATTGGGGGTACGATACGCTCCTATTACGGTTAGCTCCTCCCGGTTCTGATCTTATGCTTTTCAAGTAAAAGCTTATTAGAGAATGTTCGTCAAGCTCTCCAATACGATAGAATGGTACTAACAAGAGCTAGTACAAAGAGGATGTATTTTAGGTTGTTTCTGTTTTAAAGCTTGCGCTAAATCATAATTTGTTTGCATAGCTAGCCAAGCACGTGCAGTACTCACACCAGCCATTTCAAGCCTAATAGCGAGATTGGGACTAATAGCAGCTTTCCCATTTAAAACCCTAGAAAAAGCTACACGAGACATACCAAGCCGTTCAGCTGTTTCGGTAACAGATAAACCAATCTCTACGATTACATCTTCACGCAAGAGTTCTCCAGGATGTGGAGGGTTTTTCATCATTTTTTATCTCTCCTTATTCAATGATAATCTAGATAATCAACTAATTCGATATCTATACCAACAAAACGGAATATTACACGCCAATTTCCATTTACAGTAATTGACCAATACCCCTTAAGATCACCTTTTAGAGGATGTAATCGAAAGGACGGATAATTCAAATCATTTGGTGATATAGCTACGTCAAGAGCACCTAGAATACGCCTTAACTTTTGAGTATGAGCAGACTGAATTCCTTTTGTAGTACCAGTAGTGTAGAAGGCTTCAAGCCCTTTATGTTTAAATCCCAAAATCATGCTTCACTGTAATGTGTATCGTTATAAAATACAAGAAGAAGTTGTTCATTAAGCTACAATGTTACCATTATTGGTAACATTGTGAAGCGTAACTACTATGCTTTTATTATTTTTCTCTTCTGTATCTGTATATTTTAAGCATCAAAAATGCCTGCTAAAGCAGATTTTTTGAATTGAGGAGGGGGCAGCCTCTTATTTTATGGATAAATGGAGCTAATTATTTTTCATCTAAGATAATCTTCGAGATCTATTTGATTACTGATGTCCATTTCTAAAGGTTTGCCATTCTCATATACACCTTGAATACCGGCTGCTTTTATGCGATTTTTTAAATTCTCTCTAAGAGCTATTTTGTGGATTTTAGCACTACCTTTCCAACCAAGGTTTGGGTTGAGACGGTAGGATCTATTAATCCCAATACGAGGACCTTCCAAAAGAATATCCATAGCTATTAGTCTTTTTATGCTTCGATTAAAGTGATGTCTGGTAATACCAACTTTTTTAGCCAATTCCGTTTGATTGACAACTAATAGATTTTTGAAATCAAGACGAGAAGCTAGAATGAAAAACACCTTGAGATCATATCCGTTTAAATTACTTTTCGCTATTATAGCCATCGGATGTTGAGGCATTGCAATCCATTCCTTTTTAAATCCATTTTTGCCTTTTAGGTATGACACAAACAACAAAGCCGTCCATAACCTCCACTATTTTACATCTATTTTGTATATTTTTTTTATCCACGTAGTTAAAAAATCAAATGTTTTTTTCCCTACTATAAGGTGCTGTGTAGGCACCCTTAAAAGCTCTCCTTCTAATCATGATTTCGGAGCCGCGTGAGATGGACGAAACAAGACGTTAGGTTCTTTGTCAAGGACGCCTTTAGGCGCCCTGTAAGGGTTTCCTTGACACTAAGAACCAAGACTTGTTAGTCCTCTCATTAAACGCGGATCTGATGTCATGATTTTGGTGAGCGTTCCGGAGAGTTTGAGAGGCGGATAGCCTCTCATTTTATTGATTATGGACGAACGAAGTGAGTTCTATTTAGGAGATATTATTATTTAGGGGCAAATCTATTTTTGTTAGCAAGAGCCCTTAAATCCTTTCTTCTGAAATATATGGCACGTCCGCAACGAATAGGGAGCTCCCCTTGCACGAGAATGATCTGTTCGTCTTTTCGCATGTTTCGTGTCATCTCATGTGGATATATTAAAGGTCTATGCTGGGTGTTTATATTTTCTGTCCTTCTTGTATGGAATCCTCCTAGATTTTTGCTTGAATTTTTCACTTCGACAGTTATTTGACCACATGCCTTGGACACACTTTCTGCTGTTTTAGAATCTTTGATAGCAGCATAGCTTACAAAAGAACAACCTTCAAACCATGATATAGTGCCTGCTGGACCAAAATGGTTTTCAAGTTGTCCTATAGCTTGATAAAAGAGCATAAGGGATATCCCATATTTACGTCCGCGGTCACGCGCTTCTTCTAGGATGTTCATATATCCTAGAAGATCAATTTCGTCTAAGACAAAGAGTACCCTTTTTGCATAGTTACCATCAGCAGCTTCCATAGCTTTGAGAAAAGAGCCAACAAGGATACGCCCAACACCTGGATAAGATTTTAAAATTTTTGAGGGGATATTTAGAAAAATATCAATTTCCCCCTTTGCTATATCGGTAGTTTTAAAATCATTACCACTGATAAGGTTTGCATAGTTAGCGAGGGAAAGCCATTGGGTATCTTTAGAAGCAGTAGCATAAACACCAGAGAAAGTTTGCGGTGCCATATTGGTAAAGACCCCAAGGGTTTCACGGATAAATTGCGATGAAGAATTTGATTGTATCAATTGCAATTTTCCAATCACGGATGGTTCTGGCTCTGATACAATCATACGAAGAGTTTTTAAGTTTTTTCTCTCAAATTCATATTCATCAGAAAAGACAATATGTGCAAGTAGTCCTGTTAATAAATTATGTGCGTGTGATATAAAGAATTGATCTGTTGAAGTTGATTTGTAGTTTTCAGAAAGAAGGAGTCTAGCAACTTCAATCAAACCCGCTTCTCTTTCATAATGGGGGATATTTTCATCTAACAACCAATCTAAAGGATTAAAAGTTTCTGTTGAAGAACCATGGGGGTCAAGCACGTATACTTCTCTTTTTAAAGCCTCCCTTGCACCTTTAACTATTGGAGCGATTTCAGTTGAAGGATCAAAAACGACCATTGGACCGGAATATTTGAGACAAGTTGGAATAACATTACTGGTTGTTTTATAACCACCAGGACCAGCAAAAAATAACATATGGGTTGAATCAAAATCCAGTTTATATGTTAACAATGGCTGGCTACCGCCTTTCCCCCATGTAGTTTTGTCGTTAGGATCAAATTTGACATCTTTAACAACATCTTCGTCGACTCTATAGCGCTCTCCTATAACTATTTCACCATCACTTGGAAAGATATTTTCAAGTTTTTTCATACTCAGCCATTGCATATCACCAAAGATTGTATTTTTTGATTGTTTTAGAGGCGATACTTTTGCCAAAGAAAGATTCATAGTGTAACCAAGGATAACAACGCCAATAACAACACCCCATAAAACCATCCTATCAAAGAAAGGAAGAACATCCGCCCATGTCATATTATCTTGACCTACATAGGGACTAAGTCTGATATATTCATTTGCACTATAATAAGTTGCAAACAAACCAAAGATGATCATGGACGAAATAGTGATATTTTTTCTGATATGCCTTTTTTGTAATAAGATGAATGAAGAACATGAAAGTGCAATAAGGATTAAAATATCCAATTGAAAATCTTTTTTTTTTAATATAGCTTTGACCTTGACACGCTTTTTTCAAGCTATGAGTCGTTTCAAATAGAGGGAAGTATAATGGCAAAAAAATAAAAACCCAACTGCGTTAACAGAAGGGTTTCTAAAAATGTCTTAAAGATAAATTAAGTTAGGAAAACCAAGTTAGGAAAACCAAACTAAATTAAATTAAAAAGAATTAATTACCAAATTAACTCCTAATTTAATTTATCGTGATGCATTCTGCAAGAGAAATTTTGTAGAAAAGGGATATTTTTAACGTT
Source organism: Bartonella sp. AA86SXKL (assembly GCF_042196885.1). Lineage (NCBI taxonomy): Bacteria > Pseudomonadati > Pseudomonadota > Alphaproteobacteria > Hyphomicrobiales > Bartonellaceae > Bartonella > Bartonella sp. AA86SXKL. Next base: position 4,927 of record NZ_JBHIRE010000025.1, read on the forward strand.
TTTTTTGCCTCCAATAGAGAGGTTTTAAAAATTATGGTTAAGAAAACATCTGGAAGAAAGATAAATGCACATCATATAGAATTTAGAAAATTAGCAGAAACTGCTGAGATTGGTTCTGTAAGCCGTGGTCAATTGATTGGATTGGCTAAAAACATGAAAAAAACTGGTTTAGTTAAAAAACCAGAAGGCGAACTTCTTCTTGAGTTACTGGATACAGCTTCAAGAGATTCATTTGAAAAAGGAGGAGTTCCTATTGTTTTCAAAAGCAATCAACAACTTGGTTATGACATTAGTCGTAGTGAAGGACGCATTAGTCGATTGCTTTCATCTCTCTATGATTGTGGTTTTATTGTTATGCGCGACTCTGGTAACTTTAAACGCTATCCTATACGTAACCATAGCGATGATATCGTAACAGCTTGCGGTATTGATTTACGTATTCTTGTTGCGCGATATCATGAACTTAAGCAAAAAGCAGACGAAGCTCTGGAATGTTATGATAAAAAGAATGAAGCTTTGCATTATTTTAGAGGATTGTTGCGTCAAATTAAAACCTGTTATACAGAAATGGAAGAAACTCCGTTTATCTCATTGCTTTTTTCTAGAATGCAAAAAATTCTTCATATTATTGGTCGACCAACAAAAGCATCTTTTGAAAAATTACAAAAGGCATCCCATCTTTTTGAATGGATTTTACAGCGTTTTTTTAAGCTAAAAACATTAAAAACGACATACAGATATGCCTCCAATGACATACACATAGAACATACAACCCCTAACTATAATTGTAATTGTAACAAAAATGAGTGTTCAGAGTTATCTGAACACACTCAAATCATTAATGTGACCGGAGGTCACATTAAAATGGCTTTTGAAAAAATAAAGAAAGGCAAAACCGAAACATCACTCCCTTCAAAAGGTAGTACATTGCCTCAAATTAAGCCGGAGATACTAGAAAAGGCTTTACCAAATGCCGTCTTGTTTTCTGAATGTAGTTTCCAAACAGAAAGCGATTTGATACATTCTATGTATCCTATGTACAGAATGATTAAAGTTTCAGAACATGCCGCTGAACAAGCTACAAAAATTATGGGACTTAAAAAAACAGCTCTGGCTATTGCTATCATTTTTGAAAAATATGCTAGAGGACTTGTAAAATCACCAGGGGGATATCTCCGCGGCATGATTGATAAAGAAATTCGAGGAGAATTATACCTAGAACGGTCACTCTATGCTTTGCTGAAGCAAGCTGATCAAGAAGAAATAAATAGTTTAAACTTAGAAAAAAATCAGAAAATAAAGCTAAACGAAGAAAAAAGCTCTTTGTTTGAGTTTGAACTCAATAAAACGTTAAAAAATCTAACAATGTCAAAATTTGCATAAAAAATCTTATTAAAGTGAAAAAAATAAATGGATAAAACAAAGAAAATAATAGGGCGACGGTTAACTGCACAACATCTAGAATATCAGAAAATAGCAGAGAATGTTGAATATAAAACAGTAAGCCGCGATAGACTATATAGATTAGCTTCTAAATTACCCATGATTGATTTAATTTCTGATTCAGAAGCTGTTATTCTTACCAACTTATTAGCAATAATACCTGATAAAGAATTTAAAAAAGGTGGATTTCCTATCACTCTTAGAACAAATCAAGAGATTAGTTTTGGCTCTCTTAGTCCAGGTCGTATTAGTACAATTCTCTCGCGTTTGTATGATTGCGGATTGATTGTCATATGGGATTTTGGATATTATGGTCGCCGAAACATAGATGACATAGATTACTATGAACGCTATACTGCAACAATTAGAGCGATTGATTTACGTATTTTTATCATTCGGTACTATGAACTTAAGAAAAAAGTAGATAAAAAATTAAAACGTATTGCATACTAATATGGCATATTTTCAGTGTACGATACTAATATTGTGAGTTTAAAATTACCTATCCAATATTATGAAAAATCTATATCGATAGCTTTTGCTTGCATTTGTTCGTAAAGTTTTTGAATTGCTTTCATATTATCTTTTCGTGCTTCGTTGATCGATAGTTCAATTGAGGTTGAAAAGCATAATCCTGTATCTTCTAGCCATTTATAATGCCATACCATTGCTTTACGCCCCTCATCATAAGGCAATCCACCTTTTCGGTTTTTGGGTAAGCTATGTGTTTTATTTATAAATTGGTATTGTACAGGATCACTAACAAGAGCTATATGTTTTTTAATGACATCTATATAAGCTAAAGCATTTTTGAAAATTTTGATCATAGCTTTACTGTTACCGTATTGGATAAAATCATTTTCTGTTAAAGAGCGCTCACTACTGATGAGTAACGATATATCACCATTTTGTCCAATATCACGAAGATAATTGTACAAATCACTTCGCACATCATGTAATTTTTTTGCCTCCAATGTATTACTAAATTCTTGCATATATTTATGCTGTTGATCGAACAAATATTCTAGTTTATCTTGATATTTTTCATGCTTACTATCATTTGTATAGATTTTTGCTACTACTTCTTCTTCCACAGAAAAACCTTTCTTAATGAGATGTCTTCTTATGCTAACTTGGAAAAAGAATCCGGACAATAGGCAAAAAATATTTAATTATGTCATAAAAAGTGTTTTTTAAATAAGGTAATTGGAGTTTTTAAATTTGCATAAATAATAATTTATATACGAAATAAATATTTTAATTATTCATCTTTAGTGCCATTAATCCTTATTTTTAAAAGGCGTAAAGAAGGTCGAAAATGAGAAAAATTTTTGATTTAAAAAAAAGAGAAAGAGATAAATGATCAACTTATCCTAGCGGGGATAACTTTTTAGAACCTCTTCCTCCAAAAAAAGATATATACAAGATATTTTTATTTAGCAATTATTTTATTAGATCCTTTATCCTTTTTTAATGAGAGGCTATCTGCCTCTCAAACTCTCCGGAACGCTCACCAAAATCATGACATCAGATCCGCGTTTAATGAGAGGACTAACAATCCTTGGTTCTTAGTGTCAAGGAAACCATTACATGGCGCCTAACGGCGTCCTTGACAAAGAACCTAACGTCTTGTTTCGTCCCTCTCACGCGGCTCCGAAATCATGATTAGAAGGGAGAGCTTTTAGGGCAAAGACTACAAAAGAAAGAGATAAAAATTATAAGCTATTTTATGAGATAAATATTTGAAAATATTATAAAAAATTCCAAAAAAAGACAAAAAAATAGTTGACAATAAATCGGTATTTTGCTATATTAATACTTAAGTGATCAAAACACTAAGCCGTAAGAAAACAGATGACAAAAAATCTTTTCTTGCTTTCAGAAACTGACTGTCTTTTATGCTTTTATTAGCATATATAGTGATTTTGTCGGGTGTGGTTATGCCATACAACACCCTTTTAGGGAAAAGCATAACAACGGACTTACGGCCGTGTTTTGAACGCCCGACGCCTTATAGGGTGTCAATTCAAAACTTTTAAACCGTAAGGAGTTCATTATGAACGCTATCTCCAAAAAATATGAATTTACAAATGAAACCAAACAAGTTGGTGATGTTACACTTTATCGTATCCGTGCATTAAGAGACTTTGGTGATGTCAAGGCTGGTGATCTTGGTGGTTTTATTGAAAAGGAAAGCAACTTATCTCATGATGGCAATTGCTGGGTTTACGATAAAGCACGCGTTTTTCAAAATGCAAGGGTTTATGAAAATGGTAAAGTGAAAAGCTTTTTTGTAGACGTTTATGGTGATGCACAAATTTATGGCAATGCTATTTTTGAAGGCATGACAATAAATGATTATTGTGAGGTTTATGGCAACGCCCATATTCAAAACGCTGTTGTAATTGAAGGTAATGCAAAAATTTATGATAACGCCTCTGTAAGTGATAATGCTTATATTTCTGATACATCTGTTATTTGTGGTGATGCTCATGTCGGGGGGGATGCCATTGTTGGTGATGGTGCTTATATTTGTGATCATTCCAGTGTCATTGATGATGCTGTTGTATCTGGCTATTCTTGTATTCATAGCAATGCCTCTTTATCATTTGGTGATCAAATTCATGATGAGGCAATTCCAAGATTTGGTAGTGATGATGATTATTTTCGTGATGAGTATGAGGATGTTGCGTAAATAAAATAGCAGGTGCGGGGGGGCGCCTGCTTTCAGAGAGCAATGTAAAAACAAAGGTATTAAAATTTCCATTAAACTCAATAAAACATGGAACATAACTGAAATTATAGGTGTTGGAAATGCTCAATCATGATGATATCGAAAGTGTTGAATTTTATTTTACTGTAAATGGTAAACAAATAAAATTTGATAAAGAGACTAATGATAAATTAAAGGAAAATATAGATTGGGAGAAATTTTTATCGCAATTATTCGTTGATAAGGAATAATAAGCCCTCTGGGTCAAATGCATATATTTTTTAGGGGAGATCCAAATGCCAAAAATTTTTATTGTATATAATAATCATACTATTTTAGAACAAACTGAACGTATTCTTTTAAAGCTTGGATTGGAACCATACGTTCTGAAATTTGGTAGTGATGATTTAACTACTATTGAGGATTTTAAACAAGAAATTAGTATGCAAACTAATTCTCCAAAATTTGGTATTGTTCTACTTACTCCCGATGACATTGGCTATGCAAAATCTGCTGATAAAAAAGACGCACAGCCGCGCGCTAATCAAAATGTTATTTTAAAAATGGGTATGTTGTTTCCTATAATTTCTTGCAGAAATATTGCTATTTTAAAAAAACGAGATGTTGAAGTACCTTTAGATTATGAAGGGATTAATTATATTCCTTTTAATGAACACGTAAAAGAGACGCTCCCAAAACTTGTTGAACTATTAAACACAGCCGGATTCAATTTAGATACAGTTAACTACTGAATTTTTTTCTGTATGAAGTATACGCAAAATATGCACTCTTCTTTGTTCTTGGGATAAGGCTTTAGGAGTATATGGGATAAAAACGTCCCGTACAGGTTTATTTTCTTGTAATAAAAGCATGAAATGATATAATCATCCCGAAAGGGATGATTATGATTGAAAGCAGAATGAAAATATTGGGTTTTATTGTTAGAAATACACGTAAACAACAAGGATTAACACAAGAACAGTTAGCAGCTACATCAGGGGTTGGTGTGCGTTTTATCCGTGATTTAGAAAGAGGCAAAGAGTCTTGTCATGTTGGAAAAACCATACATGTGCTTTCAATGCTTGGTCTTGATATTCAGATTGAAAATGAAAAATTATGACCCGTACACTTGATGTTTATTTACACGCAAAATTAGTAGGTCAATTACAACAAGAAAAAAGTGGAGATCTCACGTTTCTCTACGATACTGATTATTTGTATAAAGATTTATAGCTTTAGCTTGCATATTTTCGTAGATCTTGCGCATTACCTTCATATTATTCATCCGCATATCAAGGATAGACTTTTCAATATCTGTTAAACGCCCTTTATCGAGATTTTTCAACCGTGTATAATGTGATGCCATTGCTCGTCTAGCTGCATCATAAGGCAATCCATTTTTGCGAAGCTTTGGTAGATTATGTCCCCTATTGATTATGTCATATTGCTTAGGATCAGAAACAATCATTACATGATCTTTAATAACATCTATTTCCGCTAAAGCTGTTCTGAGGCTCCCTGCCATAGACTTACTATTGGCATATCTAAACAAATCATTTTTTACAATTTTGCGTTCTGTACTAATAAGTAATGATAAGTTATTGCTACGTCCAACATCACAAACATGATCATACAATTCATTCCACACACTACATAGCTTCTTAGTCGCTAATGTTTGAGCACGACTTTCTACATAGTTATTTTCACGGAAAAAAATCTTTTCTATCTTGTCGTCTTCTTCAGAAATAATCGCCTCCTATCATAACACCTTTGTCTAACCAATCTGGACCATATTTCTCATCAGCTTTTTTTGTAGAAAATCCCATATCACGAATAAATTGTGCTCCATGTTCAGATCTAAGAAACAAAAGTGTATGTGCTGGAGGCTCAGTCATTGCCAACCATTCCCATGCTGCGTTGCCATCACCGGCATGATCTGCAGCTTCTGACTCGGCAGTATAAATACCATCTTGATCTAAACCGCCTACTCGTAATTCCTCGCGTTCAGCATCAGTCATATAACTTTTGGGTAATTTCTTTTCCATAGGAAATTCCTTTCTGTAATCTGTCTTGAAATATTAATTTAATGATTAAATCTGATCAATCAAATTTCCTATTTTATCATTGATTATTTTGATTATCCTATCAGAAAAAACGATCATTTTTTATGAACGAAAATTGTATATTTAATTCCTATTTTTTCTATGCAATAATATATCAGTTTTAATCAAAAATAACCTTTTTACTGAAAATGCCAAAATTTTATGCTTATTTACGTGTTTCTCGTGATGGACAAGATACAGAAAATCAAAAATTTGGATTGTTAGAATATGCTAATAAAAATGGCTTTGCTCCACTTTATATTGAGGAAGAAATTGCAAGTAGAGGAAAAGATTGGCGTAAGCGTAAACTTGGTGCTTTAATTGAAAAAGCTGAATGTGGTGATGTTTTACTCACACCGGAGTTTTCTCGTATAGCTGGTTCTTCTCTTGCTGTTTTAGAAATTCTCAAAGCAGCCAGTGAACGTGGTTTAATTGTGCATATAACTAAACAAAACCTTATCATGGATGGAAGTTTACAAAGCGATATCATTGCAAACGTATTGGGTATGGTATCACAAATTGAACGGCATTTAATTCAAACACGCACAAAAGAAGCCTTAAATGTTGCTCGTCAACGAGGAATAAAACTTGGCCGGCCAAAAGGAAGTAAAGCTACGCAATTAAAGCTGGACAATCATATTGATGAAATTCAAGCATTTATAAATGTTGGTTTATCACAGAGCCGTATTGCTAAGACATTAGGAGTTAGTGTGAACACCTTACGTTTATTTATTGAACGTAAAAACATCAAGCTTACAAAAACAAAGCCTATCATTACCATGCCAAGAACATTGGAAAATTAAGATAAACTGCGCCAAGTTGATAGTTCTTTTCCATGACGTGATGCATTGAAGTATATTTATTATTTACGTACAAAATACGTATTAAATAAATGATATTTATTTAGTAAATAAGAAATATTTTAATACCTGTAATTACTATGTGTTCAACAAAAGGTGGTGTTGGAAAATCCACATCTATAGCTTATTCTTTTATAGGTATTAGCTCACTCATTAAGTAAGGAGTTTTACTAACTGTCCGTTTTTCTTTAATAGGTCGATTGCTAATTTATCAAACGAAACAAATGTCTCACCACCTAGCCAATTACCTTCATAAGCTATAATTCCATCAGCAAAATCACCACCAGCCTCTAGAATAGCAAGCCCTGCTTCAACAGCTGGTCTATTCATTACTATATTACTGGTTGCTAGCAAGTCGCGTAACATTCCAGCTACATCTTCTTTTGATAGTCTTGCACCTCGGCGAAGTATCCAAACAAGTTCGCATAGACAAGGTAGAGAAATAGCTATGAGAGAAGCTTCTCTTAAAATCTTACTTGCTACCTCCCCTTGCTTTTTATCATCTTGTAAAACAGCACGAGCCAGAACATTTGTATCTACAGAAATCTTCATTTTTTCCCAGCCCAACTAGAAGCTGTAATTTCGTTCATTTCTTCAATGGTTAGAGGTTTTTTTAGTTTTCCAGAAAATCGTCCAATAAAGCTTTCAATAGTGCTTGTAGGCTGTGACGCTTTTATACGAAGTTCACCACCTGGTAACTTATCAAAGTCAATCTTCTCACCTGGTTTAACACCAAGGTGCTGTAGTAAATCCCGCTTTAGCGTAATTTGTCCTTTTGCTGTAACTGTTAATGAAGACATAAAAAATTCCTCTTACTATATAATTATCTAATATACATAAAAGTAATGTAAAAATCAATTACTCACAAGAAACGAAATTGTGAAATAAACTCGTTTGCATACTGGAATGTGCACACCCGATTATACCTGATTTGAAATTAACAAGATATAAATATTTATTACGTATTTTGTACGTAAATAATAAATATTTACAAAATAAATAATAATTATTTATAGTTTTAATAAATACGTAATAAATAAATGTTATTTATTTAGTGTTTATTCATTGAATAAGGAATATCTTAATGCCTGTAATTACTATGTGTTCAACAAAAGGTGGTGTTGGAAAATCCACAATGGCATTAGTATTAGCTAACGTTTTTGCTAAAGCCGGATCTAAGGTGAAATTAATTGATGCAGACCCAAATCAACCACTTGTGACATGGATGAAAAGATCTGTAGATACAATGCCCAAAAATATAGAAGTTTCTGGAGACATTACAGAACAGAATATTGTTTCTTGCATTGATGATGCTGTAGAACAGTTTCCATTTGTTATTGTTGACCTTGAAGGTTCTGCTAATCTTGCGGCTTCTTTTGCTATAGGGAGAGCGGATTTAGTTTTGGTTCCTATGAGAAAAAAACAACTTGATGGAGATCAGATAGGAAAGATCATTGCTTTAATAAAACAACAGAGTCAGTTTTTTAAAAGAGAAATACCTTTTCGTATCGTATTTTCTATGACCAATACCTTAAACAGTCGCGAAGGACAGCATATAGAGAAAACGCTAGAAAAAGCTAATCTTCCTATTTTACCTGCTTCATTAACTGAAAGAGGAGCTTTTAGTGCTCTTTTTCAGATAGGGGGGTCTCTCTTTGATTTAGCATCTTCTGATGTGAATAATCCTCAAGCAGCACAAGAAAATGCAACGGTTTTTGCTAACGCTGTTGTGAAGGTATTGGATAATGAAAATTTATTAAAGGACAAAGTAGCATGACAAAAAGAGCTGAAATTGTATTACCGGATCTTCAAAATTTAAAACCGTTTACAAAAGCACAAAAAGTAGATGAACAAGAATTAGGTAAGATAGGTCAAAATAATGGTTTTACGACACGTCATAGTGTAGAAACAAAACGTGGTAGTGGACGTAGAAGACGTAGTTTAAAAACAGCACGATTAACACTTGCACTTGAACCAGAAGTAAGAGACAGTTTTTGGTCTTTAGCAGACGAACTTAATGAAGATGGTGGTGATTTTCTTAATCGTCTTATTGAAAATTACGTAAATAACAATTACACACAAAATAAACGATGATTATTTATTATTTACGTACAAAATACGTAATAAATATTTAAAATCTTCTTATGAAGAGAGAAGATAGCTGTATGTAATATAATTTTAAAAGTATTCATTCTATTCGGAAACCAACCACAAAATTGCTTTCTGTTTTTTAGGTTTGAGTTGTCTAAAACCTCTTAAAAGGCAGTATTCTTTACTGGAAATTCCTTCATCATAAGGGTATGAGATATTTCTTTTTTGTGAAATATCCGTATAAAAAAAGGAGATATGAACATCTAGTATGTTAGCGATTTCCTGCAAACGCCCAGCTCCTACACGATTTGAGCCGTTTTCATATTTTTGGATTTGTTGGAAGCTTACTCCTAATTTTTTTCCTAATTCTGTCTGAGAAATTCCCATGTACTTTCTTCTATAGCGAATTTTTTCTCCTACAGAAACGTCATTTAAATGTGGAGTTTTTTTTTGCACTTTAAATTCCCCCCTACCGGGTGCGAGCGCCCTCGCATTAGTATTCCGGGAGTAATAAAGTACTGAGTTCGAGTCAGCTTTTTGCTTTTAGTGCTGAGAAGCACTTGGACATAACAAAAACTCCCGGAATTCCGGGTGACCACATAGTGGCTAATTTTTACTCTCGAACTTAGGGCTTTATTTCCCTCTTGATCGCTGCGTAGACGACCAAAATATTTCTTAAGTGATAAAACAATTTCAGGAGATTGGCAAATAAAAATAGTTTTTATTTATAAACTTTATTTTTAATGAGAGGCTATCCGCCTCTCAAACTCTCTGGAACGCTCACCAAAATCATGACATCAGATCCGCGTTTAATGAGAGGACTAACAATCCTTGGTTCTTAGTGTCAAGGAAACCATTACATGGCGCCTAAAGGCGTCCTTGACAAAGAACCTAACGTCTTGTTTTGTCCCTCTCACGCGGCTCTGAAATCATGATTAGAAGGGAGAGCTTTTAGGGCAAATACTACAAAAGAAAGAGATAAAAATTATAAGCTATTTTATGAGATAAATATTTGAAAATATTATAAAAAATGCCAAAAAAGACAAAAAAACAGTTGACAATAAATGGGTATTTTACTATATTAATACTTAAGTGATCAAAACACTAAGCCTAAAGCGAATAGATTACGAAACAATCTTTCTTTGCTTTTCAAAAACTGACTGTCTTTTATGTTTTAAAAACGTATAATGATTTTGTCGGGTGTAGTTATGTCATATAATACCCTTATGGGAAAAGCATAACAACAGACTTTAGGCTGTGTTTTGAGCGCCCGACGCCTTTATAGGAGTCAATTCAAAACATTATAACCTAAAGTAGTTCATTATGAACGCTATCTCCAAAAAATATGAATTTACAAATGAAACCAAACAAGTTGGTGATGTTACACTTTATCGTATCCGTGCATTAAGAGACTTTGGTGATGTCAAGGCTGGTGATCTTGGTGGTTTTATTGA
>NZ_JBHIRE010000026.1:0-14311 GCF_042196885.1 Bartonella sp. AA86SXKL
CGATGCGCTATCTCATAGATTATGAAGGTCTTGGCAAGAAGCTTCTCAAAGGTGTTGGTGTTCCACGGGCCAGTTTTATTCCTCTTGGCAACTTTGGGGCTTTAGATGAAAAAGAGGGGCAACCCTTTAAACTTGATATTCAAAAAGCCAAGCAACTTTTAGCAGAGGCTGGTTATCCGAACGGATTTGAGGCAAATTTTCTCGTGTCAAACACTCCTTATACTTTGTTACTTGCTCAGTCACTCCAAGATAGTGCTGCACAGGCGGGCGTGCGTCTTAAAATTGAACGTGTAGCAGGTACACAGTTATTTTCAAAAGTGGATGCTCGAGCTTTTGATACGGCTTTTATCGGATGGAATAATGATTCTGCGGATCCTCATACAATGGCTTCACGTCTTATTTTCAATCCAGATAATCGGTTTGAGGCTAGAAATACAGCCTATCCTAGTTGGAAGCATGGGTATTTTGATGCTAAGATGAATCAAAAAGTTGAAGAAGCGTTGTTTCAAAAAGATCCGCAAAAACGAGCGCAACTCTATGCTGATTTACAACGTGAATTAATGCAAAAAGGACCTTATGCGTTTATCTTTCAACAATATAGCGTTATCGCGATGACACCTGATGTCAAAAAGTGGGTTTGGAATAGTGCGCCACAAATTTTTTATAGTAAAATTGAAAAATAAGTGTGTCTTTTTAGTGTTATCAAAGCTAAAAAGAGCTTAATTATAATTGCATGATGAAAATATTCTCCCATATAAAGCTCTTCAGTTTTTTAAGGATGAAACTGTGAGGGATGTTTGTGTAGTAGTATATAATTAAGATCGTTTATAGGGAGCGATGAATATAGAAAGTTATATTGGGGAGGATCTTTGTTTATGGTTATAGATTCTCTGCATCCCGAATATAGACTGATGTATAAGAAAATTATTTTATAGATGCTTAGTTTGATTAAATGAAATTGATGTCTAATGCTATGCTATTTAAGCAAAATCACAATCACTTTGTGTGAAAAGGTAGAAGAATACAAAAGGAAGAGATAAAATGGGAAAACAAAGAATATTGAAAAAAATTTCTATTTTATTAAGCTCAATCATTTTTTTTAATGGGGCTGTAACAACGGCATTCAGTGCCTCATCTAAAGATATATTGGTAATGGCATGGAATATTGATTCAATTAGTAGTTTTGATCCAGCGCAAACTGTTGAGGTTGTGACGAGTGAGTTATTAACGAATATTTGCAGCGCGTTAGTGCAATATGATGAGCATGATCCTACAAAAATTCGCCCTGCTATGGCAAAATCTTGGGACGTTTTAGACAATGGCAAAAGAATAGTCTTTCATCTTCGTGATGATTTAAAGTTTAATGATGGAAGGATGGCTACAGCGCAAGATTTGGTATGGTCGATGCGACGGATTATTAAATTAGGATTAAGCTATGCTCAATCTTTAATGGATTATGGGTTTACCAAAAACAATATTGAAACAAATATTCAGGCTCTTGATGATAAGACTTTACAATTAAAATTAGATAAACCCTATCCTATTCAGCTCATATTGACTGTTATTGGACAATCTTATGCTTCTGCTTTGCTTGATCGGAAAACAATTGAAGCACAGAGTATTAACGGTGATATGGGGAATAAATATTTAGCAACACATACAGCTTGTGTTGGACCTTATAAATTGGTGAGCTGGTCTCCAGGAGATAAAGTTGTGTTAGAGGCGACACAACATTATTGGGGCGATGTGCCTAAAATTAAGCAGATTGTTGTGCAGCATGTAGCGGATTCATCAAGTCAAAGACTTCTTTTGGAAAAAGGTGATGTGGATATAGTGCGTGATCTTTCTTCGGAGGATATTTTAGATCTTGAAAAAAAAGGAGGCCCAGTCAAAATTAGTCGTGTTTTGCGTCCGCAGATTATTTACTTATCGTTAAATAATAAGAATGCAATTTTTGCGAATGAAAAGGTCAGATTGGCACTTCGTTATTTGGTTGATTATGAAGGTCTTGGAAAAACTGTTTTGAAAGGGATTGCTATTCCTCGGGCAACTTATATGTCTTTAGGTGTTCCAGGTGCTTTAGATGAAAAAGAAGGTTTGCCTTTTCAGTTGGATTTGAAAAAAGCAAAACAACTGATTACTGAAGCTGGTTATCCTAATGGGTTTAAAGCTAATCTTTTAGTTGGAAGCCTTAGTTATATGTCGTCTGTTGCACAGTCTATTCAAGCCAATGCACGCAAAATTGGTGTTGAGCTTACAATTGAAAAAATGGCACAAAATCAATTGTTGAGCCGTGTACGTGGTGGAAATTATGATACTGCTATTATGGGGTGGGGGAGTGCCGATCCTGATGGACATCCTGCTTCATTAAATCACGTGTTTAACCCTGATCCAACATTTACAAAAAAGCACAATATGTATTTAGCTTGGCGCGCTGGGTATTATGATGAAAATATTAATAACATGGTGATGGATGCTTTGTTTGAGAAAGACCCCAATAAGCGTATCATGCAATATCGTACTTTACAGCATTATGTGCTAGAGCATGGTCCTATGGTTTATTTATTTCAGACATATTATACCGTTGGTATGGGGCCTGATGTCAAAAAATGGATTTGGAACAGTTATAGACTTTATTACAATGAAGCAGAAAAATAAAAAGAAGCATGTTATAGAAAAGGATTGTAGAACATGCTTAATAAGAGATTGTTTTGTTATATAAAAAAGTATTTGCTTTATGTTTTGTCGCTACAGAGGGGATTTTTATAATGGTTTTGCCACTTTCAGAGACTGAAAGAGCTGTATCAGAAAAGCAGAAAAAATTATTTTTATGGGATTTTTTATGCAAAGGATTGAAACTTCTTATTTCAGTTTTTATCACATTGCTTGGGTTGGTGACGATCACTTTTTTTCTTGGTCATCTTCTTCCTCTAGATCCGGTTCTGTCTATTCTTGGTGATAATATCAGTCAGGAAGCTTATGATGCAATGTATTATAAGCTGGGTCTTGATAAGCCGTTGATTGTCCAATATTGGAAGTATCTTCATAATGTATTTTTGTTTGACTTTGGAGATGCTTTAACTTCTGGGCGACCTGTTCTAGCCGATATTATGCGTGTGTTTCCTGCAACATTAGAGCTTGCAACCGTTGCTATTGTTATTGGCACAAGTCTTGGAATTCCATTTGGTGTTTTTGCAGCAATGTATCGCGATTCATTTATTGATTATGTTGTCCGTGTTTTTACACTTGTAAGTTATTCTACTCCAACATTTTGGCTCGGATTAATGGCGTTGTTAATATTTTACGCCAAGCTTGGCTGGGTTGGTGGCCCAGGACGACTTGATTTTCTTTATGAATATTCTTTTGAACCAAAAACAGGATTTTTCCTTTGGGATACTGCAAGCCAAGGACAATGGGAGGCTTTTGGTAATGTTTTTAGTCACGTTATTATGCCTGCTTTGATCTTGGCTTTCGGTGCTATGGCTTATATTAGCCGTATGACTCGTGGGTTTATGATTGAGCAGCTTAATCAGGAATATATCATTACTGCACGTGTAAAGGGATTATCGTGGGCGCGAACCGTTTGGGGGCATGCCTTTCGAAATGCTGCTGTTCAAATTATTACCGTTGTTGCACTTTCTTATGCTTTTTTATTAGAAGGGGCTGTTTTAACGGAGACAGTTTTTGCTTGGCCTGGTTTTGGACATTACTTGACAAACGCTCTTTTAGCCGGAGATATGAATGCAGTTGTAGGATGTACTTTACTTGTAGGATTTATCTTTGTCGCCATTAATTTATTTTCTGATTTGCTTTATCGCATTTTTGATCCAAGGACACGTTGAATATGACAGTAAGTAATCATCATAAATCGCAATCATCATCTTCTTTGGGTAGTTGGTTAAACGATCCTGTTCCAAACTCCATAATTCAAGCGAACATACAAAGAATTTATCACGCACTGGCTAAGTTTTTTCATAACTTTTCGGCTGTATTCGGTCTGCTTATTATTTGTATTATTATCATATGTGCATTTTTTGCTCCTTGGATTGCTACGCATGATTTTCTTAGCAATGATCTGGGGCATCGGTTGCAGCCACCCTCTATGGCGCATTATTTTGGAACAGATGAATTGGGACGTGATATTTTTAGTCGCCTTGTTTTTGGTTCCCGTATTACTCTTTATGTTGTTTTTCTTACAACAGTTATTGTAGGTCCAATAGGGCTTATTGTTGGAACTGTATCTGGTTATATGGGCGGATGGGTTGATACTGTGCTCATGCGCATTGTCGATATTTTTCTTGCTTTTCCAGGTTTGATTTTAGCTCTTGCATTTTCAGCCGCATTGGGACCAGGGATTGAAAATGCTTCTATTGCAATTTCAATTGCAGCATGGCCACCAATTGCACGTTTAGCACGTGCTGAGACTTTGACAATACGTTCTTCTGATTATGTTTCTGTAGTTCGCCTGCAAGGGGCCTCTGCTTGGCGAATTATTTTGTTTCATGTTGCGCCCATGTGTATTCCTTCAGTGATTGTACGATTAACTTTGGATATGTCTGGAATTATTTTAACGGCTGCTGGTCTTGGTTTTTTAGGGTTGGGAGCTCAACTTCCAAGTCCTGAATGGGGTGCGATGCTTTCTTCAGGGCGGGAATTTATGATGACAAATTGGTGGTTGGCGGCAATACCAGGCTGTGCAATATTATTTGCAAGTCTTGCTTTCAACCTTTTAGGTGATGGTCTTCGTGATGTATTGGATCCACGCAATGGGTAATAAATTATTAGAAGTAGAAGATTTACGTATTTCTTTTCCTACAACGCGCGGCATTTCAGAAGTTGTGCGTGGCGTTAGTTTTTCTGTTGGAAAAGAAAAAATTGGAATTGTTGGTGAATCCGGATCTGGAAAATCGATGACTGGGCGCGCAATACTAAGATTGAGTCCAAAAGCAGCCATTGTTAAAGCTAAAAAAATGCGCTTTGAGGATGTTGATTTATTGGCCGCAAGTGAACCTCAGATGCGAAAAATCCGTGGGAAACGTATTTCAATGATTTTACAGGATCCCAAATATTCACTTAATCCATTAATACGGATCGGGGAACAGATTATGGAGGCTTACCGTATTCATTACCGTGTTTCAAAAGCTGAAGCGAGGGAGCGCACCATATCTATGTTAGAATCTGTTCATATTCGTGATCCTGAACATGTGATGCGTCTCTTTCCTCATGAAATATCTGGGGGGATGGGGCAGCGCGTGATGATTGCAATGATGCTCATTCCAAAACCTGATTTAATTATTGCTGATGAGCCAACATCTGCACTTGATATTACGGTCAGACGACAAGTTTTATCTGTATTAGATGAACTTGTGACAAAATCTGGAACGGGACTTATTTTCATTAGTCATGATTTAAATATGATTGCTGATTTTTGTGATCGTATTTTGGTGATGTATGCGGGCCGTGTCTTAGAAGAGTTGCCTGCTTCTGATTTGTCTCACGCTTGTCATCCTTATACAAAGGCGTTGCTCGCGAGTTTGCCACGGCTTGATAATCCAGTTGATATTTTGGCTGTTCCTGAGCGTGATCCTGATTGGTTGTATAATCCTACGATTGTTAATGGCGTTGAGGAGGTTCCTCATGACAAATTGTGAGAATATTATTGATGTTTCTAATTTATCTGTAACTTTTGGTCATAGGCATAAGGCAGTAACAGTTGTTAAAAATGTTAATTTTCATATTAAGCGTGGTGAAGCTTATGGTTTGATTGGTGAATCCGGATGTGGAAAGTCAACTATTTTGAATACATTGGTGGGGCTTATTCCAGATTATAGTGGAAAATTCCTTTTTGCTGGACAAGAAGTTGAAAAGAAAAGAAGTAAGGATTTTTTACGCTGTATTCAAATGGTTTTTCAAGATCCTTATGCTTCGCTGCATCCAAGAAAAATGGTCCATACGGTTCTTTCTGAATCGCTCAAAATCCATGGAATGGATAATCAAAGAGAGCGGGTGGAGGATGCTTTAGATTCCGTTGGTTTAGATTCTTCATTTCTTTATCGTTATCCTCATGAGTTGTCTGGAGGGCAGCGTCAGCGTATTGCTCTTGCACGTGCTTTAATTATTGAGCCAGAGGTGTTGTTGCTTGATGAGCCAACATCTGCATTGGATGTGTCGGTACAGGCTGAAATTTTAAACTTGTTGAAATCACTGCGCGTGAGAAAAAAGCTTACTTATTTAATGGTATCCCATGATCTTGCTGTTGTTGCACATATTTGTGAACGTGTTGGAATTATGCATAAAGGGATTATTCTTGAAGAGCTTAGCAATGATGAATTGCGTAATCTACATGCGCAACACGATTATACAAAGGAGTTTTTTGAAGCAAGTATAGAGCCTATTGTCCATAGAGAGCAAAGAGCATGATCAATTTTACAGAAGAGAAAATGCAATTTTATTTGTTTTGAAGTTTCTGGAGATGTTTGGCGGCATTGTTAAGAGGGAAGGGGATAATAGGATTTTTTCAGTATGAATTTTCTGGGCAGTGTTTGAGCTGTAATATTTTAAATCCTATTAGAACTTCCATTTTGAAATATATGAGTGACTTATAACATACATCCCTTTGTTTGATATTATTGCATTATTTTTTACTTATCATTTTATGTTCAAAAGTTTTATTTTGGAATTTTAAGCATTAAATTCGTGAGAAATAACAAACGATAGTAATGTTGTATTTTCTAGAAAAGCTTCTCATTATTTTACAATATCATTTTGTTTTTGGTTGTTCTCTTTTTTACAGTTTTATTCTTTATAAAAAGAATTTTTTGTAAAAAACATCCAATGGTCAATGACTGTCTTCAAATATTTCGCTGTTCTCTATTTAAAAAAGCGCTTAAAAACAGCTTATAATAAACCAAAAAGGCAGCAATATGCTGCCTTTTTGTTAAATTGAATAGGCTATTTTTACAGTCTTGATTTAAAACTGATAGAGTATTCCTCCTGAAAAGCTTGCACCACTTATACCAGTTTTTGAAGCTTTTGTTGATAGCTGACATCACCATGAAGGGAGAGGTTAGCGGACAATTGTGGGCCACCTTCAACGAAACTTCCCGAGGGGTCACATTTATAATACTTATCAATATGGAATGTCTGATCATCACCAAAGGTTTTGATTAAGTTTACTTTTCCATAGAAAGACATAGGACGGCTGTTTTCAGTGGCAATGGTTTTTGTCAAACGTCCACCAACACGGGATTATCCATTGAGAAGGATTTTGCATCTTAATGGTCAGATTATCAGCATCTTTAATGGTATCAAACATCAAATGTTGATAGGCAAGCTGTGCCTGCGGTTCGAATGTTACGCCTTGGATACCCGTTGCAAATTGTTTGCTAACAGTTGTGGAGATCGCCAACATTTTTGCATTTTTCAATTTTGTGGTTGTACTAATGAGGGCATTGGTGATCTTTCTCTTTAGGAATCCATAGGATAAACAGCGTATCAAGATAGAAACCACTGTCACGCTGTTTACTGCCATAGGCGGTGAGTGAAATGACCATTTATTCAATATGCTCTTACTTGCTGTCTTGCATATTCTTTGGAGTGCAAAGAGAGTTGTCCATAGGTTTCTATAAGACCAAAATGTGTTGTAGATATTTTTCCCTTCTAGCGCGACAAAGTTAACACCTCCTTGTAGAGAAGCATAACGAAGATGAGCACTGCTATAACCATATCTACTAGAAGTACTACTTATCAAAAAATAAGCTTCCTGTTTTTCCATAGGTATATAAGAAAAAGCCATTCCGTTTGTCTTATTCTTTCCTTAAGACAAATGTCGCATATTGGTTAACAGTTGCATTTTGCTTAGCCATATTGGTCAATCCAGCATACAAGAGAGCACATGGCATGATAAAATAGTTTGTATTTATGGCACGATGGTTTTTACTTTTGAGTCGCTATCAAGCAGTACTGGTTGTAAGCGAAAATCCCAGAAATTTTTATTTTCTCCTAAAAGGTTTTGTTCAGCATTTGTTTTACTGTGGTTTGATTTTGGTCCATAAGCTTTCAGTATATATTTATAAGGTGAACCACTTATTGTGATATAGTCCTGTGCAAGTTTGAAAGAGTTTTGATTTACTTTCCCAAAAACTTGAATGAGTGAAAGACCACGTGCACTGGTAAGAGCAGAAGCGTCTGCTTTAATATTGTTCTTTTCTAAATGTCCAGTGATATAAACCAGTGTAGTACCTGAAACATCACCGTGAATCAGAAGATGGTCAGCTTTTTGTTTGTTTATGGCAGCACTATCACTCCATTCGACGTTGAAATGAATTTCTGCTTTTCCTGTAGCATTGTAGACTTTTTTAGTATTTGGTCTGCCAGATCCTATGTGCAACGTGTGATAATGATTTTCAGTTGGCTCTTCAAAAACAATAGAGCTGTTATTGATGTTAAGGACAGAAATATCAGAACGTGCTCTTTGAGCAATATCAAGCAGTTTTTTGTTCTGGCTTTTTTTATTTGTGCTTGTTTTCAATGTCCATTTCGTATTGTTTTGCAAATCAAAGACTGTTTTGAATTTTTTTTCAGTGCTCACTTTGCCGTCTAAGATGGAGCGATCGGCGTTTAGTGTAAAAGTGAAATCATTTTTTTTCGTTGAAGCTTCGGTTACTAATAAAACATTGGCACGGATTTCTGAATTTTTGAGATTGGCTTTACCAATTGATTCATTTGCATTAATTCCAGTACCGTTTTTAATATGAAGTTTTGTATTGGTTAAATTGATTTCTGATGTTCTATTGTTCTTAGACTTTTCAAATGCGATACCTCTATCTTCTGCTGTGGCAGAAACATTTGTTACATCAATATGTCCATTATTATTTACAACAAATGCACTATTTTCGGCAATTATTGTCCCTCCACTCATTTTGATTGTGCTGCCATTTTCTGAATAAAGTCCGATCTCAGCATTTTTAATCGTTGTATGGCCATATAATTCAACTAAACTGCCAACATCTTGGCTTTCCGCACCGAATCCGTTATTATCTGCTGTTATTAGAGTAACATTCGTGGCTTTAATATGTCCGCCGTTTCCGGCAAATAATGCAGTAGTTTTACCTTGTACTGTTCCTCCCGTTATGGTGATGGTGGATTTTGAATCTTTTGCATAGAGCCCACTGTCATCAGATGATGTAATTTGAGCATTGTCAGTTAAAGTAATAGTACTGCCGTTTATAGCAGATACTGCTGCACCTTTTGCGTTAAATGATCCTCCAGAAACTGTTATTTGAGAACCATTATCTGAAATTATGCTATTGATTGCTTGCGGAACGGTTACATTTTCTAAAGTAATGGCACTTCTTCTTGCAATTATTGCATTGATTAGTAGTGCATTATCCTTACGATTTAATATCGTTACATCTTTCAGTTTGTTATTGCTCTTGTTTTTTAACAAGTGAACGCCTGCTTCGGAAGCAGTAATGGTTCCTCCGATCATTTTGATTGTGCTATCGTTTTGCGCATCAATTCCGATTTTAACGTCACTGATCGTTGTATTGCCAAGCAATTCAATCACACTGTTAGAGCCAGAGGCAGCTGCACCAGCAGCTACACCATTGCCATTATTAGTTGCTTTTAAAGCAACATTTGTAACCGTAATATGGCCACCTATGTCTGCTTCTAAGGCTGTATATTTTCCTGTCACGTTTCCTGTTGTCATTGTAATTGTGGATTTTGAGTCTCGTGCATAGAGGCCTGCTTCATCATGTGACGTAATTTGAGCATTGTCCGTTAAGGTGATACTGCTACCGTTTTGAGCACATATTGTTGCATAGCTTGAATCAAATGATCCTCCAGAGATTGTTATGTTAGAACGATTATTTGCAATTACGCTGTTGCCTGTTTGAGTCACTTTTACATTTTTTAAAGTGAGACCACTTTCTTTCTCTAGAAGAATTCCTTTGCCTGAATTTTTATCTTTACCGGTTGATATTATTACATTTTCTAGTTTACTTTCGGCGCTCTTACTGTTCACGAAGCCAACACCAGTTTTAGAAGTTGTAATAGTCCCCCCAATCATTTTAATTACGCCACCGTTACTTGCCACAAGCCCAACACCAGCATTCTTAATCGTTGTATTGCCATATAATTCAATCATACTATTAGCGCTATTGACTCCTGCGCCTATTATAGGAACATCAGTGACCTTGCCCCCATGTTCATTTGTTGTTAGAGCAACATCCGTGACCTTAATATGTCCACCGTTTTCTGCGACCAACGCTAATTCTCCGGTTACTGTTCCTCCCGTCATTGTGATGGTAGAATGTAAACCATTTGTGTAGAGTCCTTTGCTATTCGATGATGTTGATGTAACTTGAACGTTACCTTTTTTATTGCTGGTTAAAGTAATGTTGCTGCCGTTTCCAGCGTATACCCCTACGTTTTTGCCCTCAAATAATCCTCCAGAAACCGTTACTTTAGAATGATTATTTGCAACTATGCCACTTTTTGCCTGCGTAACTGTTACATTTTCTAAAGTGACGTTGCTTTCCTTGTCGGCACCTATTCCTGTGATTTTAGGCTCTTTATGGTTACTGCCCGATATTTTCACATTTTCTAGCTTGTTTCCATCGCTCTTACTATTATAGAAATCAGCACCGATTGCAGAAGCTGTAATGGTTCCTCCGATCATTTTAATCATTCCACTATTTTGTGCATGAAGACCGATTACAGCATTCTTAATTGTTGTATTTCCATGCAATTCAATCATGCTGTTCGGACCGCCGGCGACAACTGTTCCGATTTTATCATTCGTCGCAGTTAACGCAACATCCGTGACCTTGATATGTCCACCATTTTCTGCAACCAACGCCATTTTTTCTGTGATTACGCTTCCTCCCGTCATTTCGATTGTGGTTTCTGAATCTGTTGCATGGAGTCCAGTGCCATGAGATGATGTAGTTTGAACATTGTTAGTTAGAGTTACGCGACTGCCATTGTAAGCAGATATTGCTGCCTTTGTGGCATCAAATGATCCTCCCAATATCGTGATTTCAGATTTATTATTTGCTGTAACGCTATTCGTTGCCTTAGTCACTTTTACATTTTCTAAAGTGACTTCACTGTCTTTGTCTGCAAATATTGCAAAAGTTAGTGGAGCTTTGCCTTTGCCACTTGATATTATTATATCTTTTAGCTTGTTTTCAGCATTCTTACTGTTCAAGAATTTAGTGCCAGTGTTGGAAACTGTGATAGTTCCCCCAGTCATTTTCAGTGTAGCACCATCCTTTGCTTCAAGACCGAAGAAAATGCTAGAACCAGTTCCTTTAATGGTTGTACCATCCAGTAATTCAATCGCAGTGTTAGAACCTTCAGCTGTTATAGCGTGCGCATTTGTGCCTATGTTGGTGTTTGTTTTTTTGTTTCCGATTATC
Organism: Bartonella sp. AA86SXKL; assembly: GCF_042196885.1. Lineage (NCBI taxonomy): Bacteria > Pseudomonadati > Pseudomonadota > Alphaproteobacteria > Hyphomicrobiales > Bartonellaceae > Bartonella > Bartonella sp. AA86SXKL. Next base: position 11,427 of record NZ_JBHIRE010000026.1, read on the forward strand.
GTCAAATGCTTGCCGATAATTTGACCACCTTTTTTTGCGTGAATAATTTCGTAGGTTTCGTTGGAAACTTCTTTTTTACTTTCTGAAATTTCAAGATTTTTAGCTTGTGCATTAAGATTGATAGCAGAAAGTACAACTGCCACAATTGCTGTGCAGGATAGAAGAAATTTTTTAGGCATCAGTCTACTCCTTTTAAAGCCCCCAACATTCATTTTCCCGCTAACTTCATAAGCAGAAGTGGAAATAGATATTGCTTTTTTTGTCAAAATTAAAGTTGTATTTATGTTTAATTATGTAATATTAAATTTATTTCATAATGTATTTTTATATAATTATATTTTAAAAATAAGTTTTTTATTAGTGATATATATTATTTTATATCAATATTTATTTATTTTAATATTTATTGATGTATAATTAAAGAAATATAGTTATATAAAATAAATAAAAAAATATAATATAAATAAGAATAGTAGTGTTTTTAATATTGTACATTTTCAAAAAAATGAAAGATTTTATAGTTTTAAAGTTAATAAATAATAAATATTTCTGTGTGTAATTTACTTTATATTGAGTAGAAAAAGGTGAAATTAGAGTGGATATGTGATAATTGATTGTTCTTACCTACATTATGTATCGAATGAGTTTTTGACAGCAAAAATGAGAGAAGGCTTTAATAGAGCGTTGAGGGTTCTTTGAGTGCTCAGTGTCTTCTTTGAACAAATAAAATATAAAAATATGTAGAATCCGCTGATAAGCCACAATTTCCGAAAGGCTACATACTATACAAAACTCCGTTGGATGTAGTTTGACATTAGGTTTTGTACTAAGTGGGAAGAGGTGAGATTAGTTAGAAATACGTGATAATTTATTGTTTTTATGGTTATTTTTTACCATTAAATGCGCGTTTTGTAAAATGGCATGGGGCAAGGACCATCCCGTTTTAACAAGCGCCATTATCAAAACCATTGCCGCCCTGATGGCTTTTAACATTGTTCTACGTGTGTTGCGCTTTACCATGACTGGCGCACACGTCTTGGTTTATTTTGGTGCTGAACCCACCACCATCACCAAATGGAAAAACATCATTGCTGCTGCTTTTGATCTCTCTCAAACTTGGCAAAAGTTTAAACAAGAGCTTTCCTCTGTTGCCGAGTGGTTTGGCAATTTGTGGGAGGGCGTTAAACAAAGCCTTTCCAACTTTTGGAGCTGGTTGGGAAGCTTTTTTGTCCGCGAAAAGCTCTCGGAGGGTGCCAAGGCTAGTATGGAACAAGCGGGCGAAGATCTGACTAATTCGATTGTCGATGGCTTTATGGCACCCATCACAAAGTTGAGCGATTTTTGTAAATCTTTGCCTAGCCGCATTAAGGGGTGGATTGGTTCCATTGATGTAAGAGAGTTTTTGCCAAGTTTTTTTGGGGGGAAAACAGCCATTCAACCGATTGCACAATTTGCAGGGGCGGGGCGTGCAAATTCCCCTTTCACAGAAGCAAAAGGCAAAGAGCATTCCACTATCACACACAATCAAAATGTCACAGTGCATGTCAATGGGGCGCGTGAACCCATGGACACTGGTCGTGCGGTTGCTCATGCTTTGCAACGGGCACGCGCCAATGCCTTGCATGGCGGGACAGAGTAATGACACAATCAAGGGGAGGGCGTCTATGAGAGATCCTTTGCTAATGTTAGGACCACATCTCTTCTATGTAGACTGGCTAAATTTCCAATCCTTTGAGGAAGAGTTTTCTGCCTCATGGGTTTGTATGGAGCGTTTTGGCAAGGCACCCAGTTTGCAATTTACCGGCTATGGCAATGATCCCAAAACCATTCATGGAGTTTGGTTTCCAGAAGAATTTGGTGACCGGGTAGCGATAGATGCCATCACTACAACTATTCGAAGAGCAAAGCCTGTCCAGATGCTTCGTTGGATTAATGATACGACCTATAGTGTCCTTCTCCATGGATCCGTAGTAATCACCACGATCAATAAAGACCATGACTATATCAGTCGCTCTGGTCAATCCCAGCGCATTCGCTATGCCATTAGCTTGTTACCGTTTTTCGATGGTGGAAAACCACAAGGACAATATCAGGTGGGACAATACCAAGTGGGATATGATCAATATTTCCAAGGGGAACAAACGCCATGAAGATACCAGAAAAGCATCTCGTGGTAGAGCTAGAAGATATGAGTCTTGATCTGATCTGCTTTCAACATGCTATGGCTGTGTTAGGGGATCGTTCGCAAGTTGGAGCGATCAGAGGTTATTGTGAGGCCACTTTGCAAGCCAATCCAGGTATTGCGAGATATGGTGCTCTGTTGCCACGGGGCTTAAAGGTCATTCTGCCTGAATTTGTGTTGTCTAATCCCCAAAGCATGGTGAAGCGGTTATGGGATTAATGCGTACACACCCTTTTATTATGGTCAAGGTGGGAGACAAACCTGTTCATGAGGTTTTTTACCAGCGTCTTTTAACCGCAACCATTACGGACCATGCCGGGAATGAAGCCGATACATTTGAAGCAGAGTTTGATGATCGTGGCAATGATTTAGAGGTTCCCTCAAGCAACAGTGCGCTACAGGTGATCTTTGGTTATGAGAACAGCATCAGTGCATTTATGGGGTGTTTTGTTGTCGAATCGGTTGTAAGTTGTGGGGGCAGCGATGGAGAGATTTTGCGGCTTTGCGGTAAAAGCGCCTCCATGCGCAAAGAGCTCAAAGAACAGGTGAGTGAGCATTTTGATCACAAAACTGTTGGGGAGATTGTTGAGACACTTGCCAAACGCCATGGCTATCAAGCAAAGGTTAGTCCCCAATTTACCAAACAAACTTTGCCTTATGTGATTCGAACAGATCAATCGGCTGTTGATTTTTTAACCCGCCT
>NZ_JBHIRE010000027.1:0-11916 GCF_042196885.1 Bartonella sp. AA86SXKL
CCTTTCAGTATCAAAACATCATTGAAATCTAGACCGTAGGGGGCTTGCATGATAAAAACCTCAAAGCCTTGTCTATAAGCGCGCGCAGCGAGGGTAAAACCTGCTTTATGACCAGCCTCATCGCCATCCATTGCAATGGTGAGACGGGCTTTTGTAGGAGGCAAATTCACATGCATCATGCCATGGGTTGAAAGGGACGCCCATAAATTCACGGGCTCTGTTAACAACCCAGACAGTAGAGCTAGACCGGTTTCAATGCCCTCACAAATGACCAGATGTTTTGGATTGGCTTGACTTAAATGCACAGCACCACCCATAACAGACCCTAACATGGCTTTTGCTGGTTTTTGATCTGTTTTGCAGCCATTGGCTTGTAAAAAGGTTCTATGAATGGCAAAGGAGCCAGCACCCTTAACAAGAGCAACCAACGCGGGCAGTGTAATCCCTAAAGGGTGTGGACATTTGTCGTAAAAGCGTAAATCTGTAGGCAAATCACATGTGATCCCCCGCATACGTAAATAGGTTTCTGCTAAAGTGTTTTTAATAGGTTGGCTTTGTTGCCAAATTGCTTTTGCTCTCTCTGCTTTCTGTTTTGCTCGTTTGAGATCAGCAGAAATCTGTTTTGATAAAGAAAGAGCGTGATCATAAGCTTTATCAAAAAAGGCTTGTTTTCCAAGCAAGCCAATTCTGATGAGCGCTTGTATGATCTCTCTAAAAGAGCAGCCAGCATAACAAGTGAGTAAAAGGCGCCCATCATGTCCATTGGTAAGGGATAAGCTAGGCAGCCTATCATCATGAGCAGGGCAACGGGCTGTTCCATAACGCCCATGCCAAACCCCACGCAAGGCACGTGTAATACCCTGCGCATTCTTAAAAGAACACATCATTTTAAATCCTATAACGTTGTGTCATAGGACGGATTGTGCTATCTCTAGATTGATGAGTTTGAGAAAGCCTTGTCCGTCCTTACGTGACAAGGTTTTTTTTATGCCGCGTCATTTTGACGTTGCTGTTTCGCTTGCTCGATGACATTCAAGAGATCCGATTGTAACCAACGGGATAAAAAACCAAATTTTAAGGGTTTTGGGAGAGAGCCATTGGTGACATGACGGCGGAAAGTTGAGACACTCATATGAAGCAATTTTGCACTTTCACGGTCTGTTAAAAGAATATCATTTTTGGTCATTTTAAAATCCTTTCATTCTCAAAAAATGGTAACAAATCATGCCTATTTATTAAGCACATTTTGGTTTATTTTTGAAGGTGTTTTATTTATAGAAAACAATATTTTATCATACAATTTCTAATGTGATAAATTATGAGTCTTATTGAGAAAGAATGAGAGAGAAGAGAGTTAAAGTTATCCACAGATCATGGGGTTATTCACCCCATATCTTAAGATTGACCAGTGACATAAGCGGCCCATTTATCCATATAGACACGGCGCTGTTCTAGATAGTCAGTACGACGATAGGCACGCTCTACTTTACCGCCGACCACATGCCCCAGAATGGTTTCAGCGACCTCATAGGGGGCATCGGTTGTTTCAGCAAGCCAATTGCGTAAACTAGAGCGAAAGCCATGCGGGCAGGCTTCAAGTCCAATACGTTTCATATATTGAGCCATACACCTATGCGCGAGGGGACCGCGACCTGTTGCAGAAAAGAAGAAATCATTGCGTGATAAAAGGCGCGCTTGTTTTAAAATGTCTAATGCTTCAGATGATAGAGGCACGCGAAACTCTTTTGTTGTATCACGCTTTCCTTTCATATTTTCAGCAGGGATAGTCCATATATCCCCATCAACTTGATCTTTATGAATATGACGTAAAGGGTTAGAGCGAACCCCTGTAAGGATAAGCAAACGCAAAGCCAGTTGTGTCATTGTTGTTGTTTCGCAAAGTGTTTTATAAAAAGCCGGAACCTTTTTCCAATCCATAGCTGGAAAATTTTGCGTTTTATGGCGTTGTTTGCCTAAGAGCGCGCGTGCTTTTTCTGTTGCTTGTAAATCAACATTCAAACCTAATGCAGCCGCATGTTTAAGACAAAGATTAAGACGTATCAATGCTTTCTCTGCTGTTGCAGCTTTTGTATGCCAAATAGGGGCAAGAGTATTGCGTATCTCTGTTTGAGTAATCTCTGAAACGGGTAGACAGCCTAATTTAGGGAGAATATAAAGACGTAAAGGTGAAAACCAATCACAAGCCTTACCATCATCTTTTAATTCAGCTTTCCGACTTTCAAAAGCATCTACGGCAATATCTTTTAAGTAATGAAGATTGCTTATTGCCTCACGCTTTTGTTTATTGCGTTCTTTAATGGGGTCACGCCCCTCACGTAAAACCGAACGCCACCCAGTTGCCAATTCACGGGCTTGTTTTAAAGAGACATCTCGCAACGCTCCCAAGCCCATTTCACGACGACGTCCGTGAAGGGTATACCGTAAAATCCATTGAGCACCACCATCTTTACGCTTATGAAGTAACAAGCCGGCACCATCATTATATTTGCCAGCCCCCAATGTTGCGACAGATCTTGCATTAAGACGGTTCATAAGAGCCATTTTTTACTCCTTTCTTATATAAATTTGATCCACACATTCATCCCACTTGTTATGTGCAAATGAGTGGTTTTGATTGAAGCAATATAAACTGATTTAAAATGAGACAATCTTAGGTTATTCGGGACTCTCATTCAATATGAATAACGATATATTATCATTATAAATCAATGCCTTGTTTGTTTTATAAAACGCCTTTCGCGTGTGATGGTTATGTTGATAGTTTCTTGCAATTAAAGCCGCGTGATGAATGGTTTGATTCCGGCGACCTGTTTGTTAAAGATGAATCCGAATGCTATTACTGGATAGCTAGAGCCGTTAATGAATTTAAACACAATGGTAAGTTTATCCCAGTTCAACTGATTTCAAATGACATTATTAAGTATGCCGGATGTTTAAGACATTACTTTTCAAAAGCACAGAACGGCGATCTTTATCTCAACCTTGATATGTCGGCAAATAGTGAGCAGGTTAAAGTCGTTACTAAACTATTAACTGATAAATGGTATCAGTATGCATTTAAAGTAAATATCAGAAAAATTGTCACGACAAATACAGGGAAAATAAAATGTACCGTGTAGATAAAGCTCATAGTATGAGCAGAGTGTATGTTAATCGCCGTGCAAACAATTATCTGTGCATTGTGAGCCATTCTTTTTATACCTATTTTTTGGCTATTGATAGGCTTCATCGTTATTTGCCTGTATCGACGAAACGTACATCGAGAATGATATTGCAACGTGAAATGGCGAAGGTACTTTTTATCGATATATTTAAACGGATTTTGCCAGATGTAAAGATGTCACACAGTTCTGTGAGCCATGGACGGAGTAAAAGTATTATGTTGGTTAATAACGATCCGCGGATTCGGTCTGTCGGGGTTGATATCGAATTTATTGAGAAAAAAAAACTACCGAGACCATTTATGCTAGATTACTGTGAAAAATGCGCGGACTTTCCAGCAGGGCAGGTGCTGGATAATCGGTTATGCACCACAATATTTAGCTGCATGGAGAGCTTGTATAAGGCATTATGCGCCATCTCGGCGTGCACTTTTGATATAAATGATTATTTTTTAGTTGAACATGATAGGACGCGATGTGTTTTTCGGTACGTTGGGAATATATTTACGTTTAAAGGGATGACATTTATTTGTAACTGCTATTATCTTTGTCAATCTGTGATAACCGTTGTTTTGCTGGATGCATGTTTGCAATCAATTATTTTAGATGACTTCTTATATGAGGACGTAACCGTTTCTATACCCAGTTAGTTTTTAACGAGTTTATGGCAATGCCATAACTAGCTTCATTTAGAGAAATATGTGATGAATGATTTACTGGTAAATATCACCCCTGAGCACTATGAAAGGTATGCTACTGAAGGTACATCATCGTGGAATGCGTATTTGATAGAAAGAATTCTGGAAGAAGCATCTGGTGTTACTTCTGCGAAGAAAAAAATTCTCGATATTGGCATGGGAACTGGCTACATGCTTTTCAAGCTTTACCGCTTCCAAAAACTCACAGACTATTCCTTTTACGGGTTTGATATTGATCCCCGTATGGTTCAGTTTTGTGTTAAAAAATGTACGGAGTTAAAATACCAGCATGCATTCAACATTATTGAAGACAGCGTCAGCAATTTACCGTTTCCCGATAACTCCTTTTCAATGATTTATGCCCGTTCCGTAATTCATCACTGGGCTGAACCTAAAAAAGGATTACAGGAGTTGTGCCGTGTTTTAGATCGCGGCGGTCGTATTATCATCCATGAACCCCTAGCTGATGCAGAAGAAACAGCACTGGGTGTTTTTAACCAATCACGTCGTGAATGCGGTGTGGCAGCTATGTTCACAGAAGAAAAATTTACATTAGCCGGTATCACCGATTTTTTATATGGCTGCGATCTTAGTGAGATGAGCTGGACAGTGGCATGTGGAGAAGGTCTAGCAGCTCTGGGTTGTGCAATTTTCATTAAAAAGGTCTGAGTTATCATGGATTATTTCTGTGCTGAAATGTATGCAAAAATGCAACCACGTATAACGGCAATAACTGGCTGCCATGCACTCGATTACATTGCTTTCCGCGATTTGGTTAGGATAAGTACACGCGTTTATTCGACCACTGGTGATAGTGGTTCTTTGACTCAAGTGGACTCTGCGGGTGAACACTTACCGATGCTGATTAGTGCTACAAGCGGCATCACTGGGGCGATGAAAATGGCCAACGTTCGTTTAAAATTCTGTAAGGAAGGGATCAGCTCATCAGAGCGCAATTTAATTCGTAACCTGCGCGCGCGGCAGGTTTTTTCCCCAGGGGATGTCGTTGGCAACCTGTTTACGATTAATCTGTTTTCATCTTTACACTACTTGGCGTGTGAAATTTTAAAAAATTGCCGTGCACATGTTGTGCCGGTTGGCGATATTGCTCTGCTGCTGAAGAATCATTTCGAGTTTCTGGCTGAAATACGGCTCTCGGTACTGTTTGGTGTGCCCAGCACCATCGTTCAGTTCGTTGAAGCTATGCTCAACCTTGGGGTTCCACTGGCAATTAAAAAAGTGATCTTTACCGGTGAATCGATGCTGAGCGTGCATGAAAACTATCTGCGCGAGATGCTAGGCGCCGATCTGCGGATAATTGGTTTATATGGTTTGTCGGAGTGCGGTTTCATTGGTATGTCCGCCGAAGGGCGGCTTAATCGGTACCAGCTCTTCAGCGATGATTTCTTCTTTGAATATGAAGATAAGAGAGGGCTGCTAGTGACATCACTGGATCCCGATACCTCGCGCAAACTTATCAGATATTCCGTGGGCGATATGGGCACATTATCCGTTGAAAATGGTGACCTCTATTTTGAAGATATTAAACGCAATGCTATTGATTTTAATTTCATGGGGAATTTGATTAGCCATGAAAAAATATTCAAAATTATTAATCGACGGTTGCCCGATGTAATTGTTCAAATTGTATTGTCTTTATCCGCGGATAGACAAGAAATTATGGATATTAAAATCTGCTGCGAAGTATTTCACGACCTTGATTTGTCCGAACTAACTGAGGAAATCTATCATTTGCCGGATATTTATGAAGCCTATATGAAAAAGCGCGGACGTATTAATGTCACCATCGTCGAATATAGCGATTTGCTTTTCTCATCCAGAGGGAAATGCCTGCTAGTTTATGACGCAAGGGAGTCCTGTAATGCAACTTGATAATTTGTGTAATGAAATTGTATCAGGGAATTCGCATACGATAAATGTCAACATCAGGTTTTATAGCGTGTCACCGGAGCAGCAGGAGTAAATCATGTCAGATGATGTTATTGATAATTATGATTTAGATAATAACGCATTGTTTATTCGTGGATGTAATTTGATTGATATTGCCGATGAAAACCGTTATTTGCAGAACGCATGGTTTGTACTGACCGGCAACCTTTTTAATGAAGAACAGATGGATCTGCTGATTCAGAATACTAACGCCGAACTGCAAAAGACGGATCCTACAGCCAAACTGCAGGCGATGCATCAACTGATCAATGTATTGCCATCTTTGAGTTTAACGCAGCGATCTATGATGTTATTATCGCAAGTTGAGGTTTCGGCGGCTCAGGGTAAGGTCATGGCTCCCGTAAGCGACGGTTGTTGTCTTAAAATTATCTTGCTGATGCCGTGGATTATTGCATTGGCGTGCTCTTCCCAACAGTTTTCCGATTTGCCGGCGATCGAAAATTGCAATACCTTGGAGCTTGCTTTTTGGTTAGTATTAACTAGCAAGGAAGCTTCTTCCGACTGGGATATTGATGTGCTTTGCGGGTGCATGTCTCTACTGCTGGGCGGGTTTGGTATTGTGACACCCACAACCACCATGGTAAGATTTATTATCAGTACCAAGAGCGACGTCATTTCTGCACTAATCGGTGGGTTTTGTGCCATTGTCCCCGCGCATATGGGAGCCTGCAAATATGCTATCATGCGACTTTCTGGTGTCCTCCATGAGATTGAAGCCGGGAATCTTAAGGCGGCGGTAACGCATTATTGCAAAGACAAACCCTGGCCAAGGTTTGGTCACCCGATTATGCAATGGGATGTCCGGGTTTATTTCTTTTTTTCACGCTTTCAGGTGCCTATGTGCCCCTTCAGTTCGCTTGTGCGATCTATTTCGGACAATACAGGACTGCAACCCAATGTCGATTTTCTAATTGCAAGCATCATGAGCAAACATCGGGCTTCTCCTGAGCTGGGATTGTTGGCTTTTTTCGTTTGTCGTATGCCGATACTTCTCGCGCACTATCAAGCGCGGTTTAGCGCTCATTCCTTCGGTTTATCATCAAAGGATTTAAGAGAAAGATATAAAAAGGTCTCCCAATTATGGCTATAAAGCATCACACCGAGCCAAATTTCTTGGGTATATGTCAGAGTATCACCTTAACCACACCGATGCGTGCTTGCGGGCAAATCGATATTTCTCACTGGGAGTTAGCCCATAACTATTTGAAACAAGGCTTGTTACTCGAAGCCTTGCATCAGTTTTCAGTTCGATTCGCCACCATGGTGGCTAAAAACTCAGATCTCACTTATCGCTATCTCCCTGTTATGGTTGAACAGTTTTTCTCTACCACCCATTTTGATAGCGATCGGTTATGCGTTGAAGGACATATTGAACGCATTAATGAGGCCTACCGTATTCATTGTAAGGCTAGCACATATGACAATGGAAAGGCCGTTATTGCGCAGGCAATCATCATGGTCAGTAAAGTCTGCTTCCTTGGCTCGTGTTCTCAGAAAGTCGCTCTTCCATTACTAGGCGATTTATGTAAGATTTCCTCCATAACCGGAGATTCTTGTACTTTTTCCTTTAATGCGCATCACCCGCTTTTTGAGGAACATTTCCCCTCCCGCGCCGTATGTCCTGGTTCACTATTGATTGAGATGGTTCTGGCTTTAGCCACGCAGGGTAGTACGAAAAATATCGCATCTGTTGCGCTGAAAAAAGTAAAGTTCATTGAAGCAGTTTATCCGGGAGATACCTATCAGTTGACCATTAAACAGGATACAGAGTATGAACCGGGTGGCGTTTTTTATATTCATACGGAAACTAAAAAACGAAGCACTTGCGGTAAGTTTTCTATCAAATATAAAAAGGAGGATGCGCCATGTTTAACATAATAATCTCTTTTATTCCGTGGAGTATTTACTCCTGGGTTATCAATGGAAACGTTTTAACTCTGGTCGAACGCTCTCTCATCTTAACTGTGATTTTATTGTTCATTATTGCTGTGAATATTAAAATTGTCCGGCAGGGAGAACCTGTGATGATTACTAACATTCTGACATTTATTGTCCTGTTTGTTAATTATTTCGCTGGATGGTCTACACTTTTACTGAACTACCCCACAGTTTTTTGCTATCTGTCACTTGCTCTGGTTTCATTGATTAGCTTGCTGGTAAAGAAACCCTTTACCATTTTTTATGCCAGTGCTGGTGTTTCTGAAGAAAAACGCAAACATATCCTATTTTATCTCATCAATAAATATATTACATGGATTTGGGTAATCATCTTTTTTGCTAATGGTCTTCTAGTGGCTTTTTTTACATGGACCCCCCAGATTTGGTTAATCACTATGGGTTTAATTTGTGCTGGTATTCTTTTTTCTAAATATCTTCCTAACATCATGCAATATTTTTATCGCATCAAACATCATGGAGCATAATATGTCATTGTTTAACATTCTGACCGGAACCCCTTTATGGGCTTGGATTTTGCTTATTTTTCTCATTGCGAGGGGAATAATCGCATTGAAAGATAGGGAAACGAAGGTTTACCGCCTTTTTCTCTTGCCGTTCGTCTTTCTTTTTTTGGGCGCAAGCGATGTGATTAACCAGCTGGTCTTCCCGCGCTGGGGAGCAATCGCAATGTTGGCAGGGCTGATGATCGGCTTTGGCGTTGGCTGGTTGCTCTGGCGTGCTACTGCGCGTTTAAAAATCAAAGAAGGAACGGATTTCATTATTCTGCCTGGTACGCCGTTGACGCTGACATTTATTCTTATCGCTTTTGTCATCAAATTCACATTGATTGTTTTTCTCAAGGTTGTACCTGATTTGAAATATGCATTTGATTTTAACCTTCTTTTTGGTCTTTTAAGTGGGTTCACTGGTGGTGTGTTTTGGGGCGGCACATTAAATTTATATATAACATTTCGAAAGAATCCAAATTAATCCCTATACCATTAGCTGTGGGGGCTTCCCATTAGAACTATCTCAATAGAAGCTTATACCTAACAACAACGCTGCATACAAATGCAGCGTTGCCTCGTAGTTTCAGATTTTTTTTATCCCAGCGCGTGAATAGGTGAGGGAAGTGATATATCTGACTATGCCCCCTTGGGGGAAGAGCGAGCCTAAAGGTTTAGAATGCTATGAGTTTGAGCTAGCTGGACTTTGAGCAGATGGTTTATCGCTCATGGGAAATCATTTTGTTTTACGATTCAAAAAGAGGATAGTGATGGTCTCATTGGCGTAGGTGGGCAAGAAAACTGTTAGCTTGGCAATGCGTCAACAATTTGTAGAGCTATGTTGTGGACCCCCTACGCAAAGAGGTTGCTATGATGGCATGATGCTTTTGTCAAGCATTATGATATGGTAGGAACCGGTATTTAAGGGTGCAACTGCGGTCACTGTACGATCCAGTAGCATTACGTCTGAGTATTTAGGAGCGGTAGACTCTGTACAGGCTACGCGTACAATATGTGAAGCACGCTTGTGGGAATCAGTGTGCCATTATTGCGTTGTGCATGCAACCCTCTAGCTAGTACTTCATTGGTAAGGTTGTTTTTTGAAGCTGATTAATTATCTGTGTGTTTTTTAAGAGAACGTTAGCACTGATGTATCGCGTGCCGTATCAAGAAATCTTCCAAAAAAAATTATTAAAAATACTAAAAATATATGTGCAAGATGAACAAATGCTTGCTGAGGATATTGTATCAACGACTGTAGCTGCTTAAGGGCACATAATCTTGGGGGGCATAATGTTGTACAAAAAATCATGAAGTCCAAAAAACTCGTAAAGGTGCATTGCACTTCTCCTTTGAGAATTTGGCATCTCCTCTTAGCTTAATACGTTCTCATTATGATAAACCCCTTGGTTCTCCTGAACACCCGCTTGTCATGCGTTTTTCTGCTGATGCTCAAGAGATCTTTCGTGAGTGGATGCAAAAGATTTTTAAAAAAGCTAAAGAGAATAACCTTTCTGAAAGCTTACAATCGCATCTTTTAAAAATACCAAAGACCCATAGCAAGCCTTGCGTTGATTTTTGAACTTCTTGATAGTGGTCGTTTTGAAATTGGACTCTATGCCCTTCAAACAGCTTTGCGTTGGGAAAAATATCTGATAAGCCATGCAAAATGTCTTTATGCGGCGAATGATACATTAACAGCAGAGCGTGCAAAATTAATTGTCGAGCGCTGTGATCATTTACCCGATGTTTTTACTTTACGTGATATTCATCAAAGAAGTTGGATCGGTTTAACAGATAATAGAGCCGTTAAGCAAGCTTTAGAGCTCTTATGTCGCTCCAATCATATTCGTCAAATAGCAAGCGAAAATAGCTCTCAAGGCGGTCGACCTACCATACGTTATGAATGGCACCCTTTCGTTAAAAACAACAGCATCAAACAATGAAGTCATTGTAATCTTTTGTTATCCTTAAAACCTTCAAAGATCTTATCGTACCAACAGAGGGTTTACAAAGTATCTTTGAGGGTTTTTGTTTTATAATTTTTTAAAGAAGAAACATGCTCCTTTTATCTTGTGTCAAAGATATCCAAAACACAATCTCTATAGGTTTTGAAGGGGTTTTGAGTTTTGACGGTTGCCTCTTTTAGATAAAAAACGATAAAAATTAAAAATGTTATTTTTCAATAGGTTAAGATTTTACAGATCTTAAAAAAACAACTCATATTGATAACACAACCTATAAATTCAACTAATAATATACGTTTTGAGGGGGTTTTGACGGTTTTTACACCTTCAAAACCTATAAGAAAAATTCACCATAAAACCTATCAAAATACTCATTATGATATTTTAAAGCACATAACGAATTTGTCTTTTTTCCATAAAACGAATAGCAAATTTCACTACTTTACTGATCTTATCCCATGTCATGGGCTGTTGATAAGCAGCCTTAAAGACCCCTTTTGAAAAAAATATCGGCTTTTTTAGCAGTTTTTTCCCATTTTTATCGATATTTTCTTTAAGTACATTTAATTGAATTCGTTTTGATTCTTTTGATGATTATTGATCATATCATAAGGCAAGGGATTTTTATTACAATATGCTTCAATCTATTAAGTCTGATAATTAACACGTCACCTTACGCTCTCTGTTGGAATATTATCGTCAACAAGCTAAATCACTTCGTGAATTAGGAACACTGTTTGAAAACCTTGTCATAGCTTACTTGACGAAAGACCCTCTCCATTATGGACGCTACGAAAAGGTTCAAACCTATTATGAATGGGCGCAAAAGCGTGAAGGTTGGAATAAAAATGATATCGGTATTGATTTGGTGGCTAAGCTTCGTCATCAAGAGAGCTATGTCGCTATTCAATGTAAGTTTTATCAAGCAGACCATCAGATCAGTAAAAAGGATATTGATAGCTTTATCGCAGCATCTGGAAAAGACATCTTTAAATATCGCCTTCTCGTTGATACCACGGAAATGGAATTAAGTGACAATGTGAATGCCATGATTAAAGGACAAGCGATACCCGTTTATCGTATTGACCTTCGTCATATGGAAAACAGTCGGATAGATTGGCAAATATTTGCAACAGAACAAGAAGTTCTTCTGAAATCAACAAAAGAGCCTCGTCCCCATCAAGAAGAAGCCATCAAGAAAGTCTGTGAAGGTTTAAAAGAAGCAGACCGTGGCAAGCTGATTATGGCATGTGGAACGGGGAAGACTTTCACTAGCCTTAAGATAGCAGAACACATAGCAGGAAAAGGCAAGCGTGTTTTGTTTCTGGTACCTTCTCTGGCTTTAGTTTCGCAAACGATCCGTGAATGGACAGCCGATACACAAGTCCCGTTGCGTTCCTTTGCCTGTGTGTTCGGATACAAAAGTAGGCAAGCGTCGTAAAAACCAAGATGATATTGTTGGCATGGAAACATAAGATCTTGTTCTCCCTGCTACAACAGATGCAAAAGCCCTTGCCAAAGAAGCTCGTGAAAACCTAGCAAATGCAATGACGGTTATCTTTTCAACCTATCATTCTATCCAAGTGATTTCGGATGCGCAAAAGAAATATGCTTTACCGGAATTTGATCTGATCATTTGTGATGAAGCACACCG
>NZ_JBHIRE010000028.1:0-11275 GCF_042196885.1 Bartonella sp. AA86SXKL
GCGTGATCAGTGACACGGGCGTTATCATAAATTTGTGCATTGCCTTCAATTACAACGGCGTTGTTAGCATGCGCATTGCCTGAAAGTTTTGCATTGTCCTTTAATGTCATACCTTCAAAAATAGCATTCCCATAAATTTGCGCATTACCATAGACATCAACAAAAAAGCTTTTTACTTTAGCATTTCCAAAGACGCGTGCATTTTGAAAGACCCGAGCTTTATTATACACCCAGCAATTACCTTCATGAGAGAGATTATCTTCACTTTCAATATAGCCACCGAGGTCACCTTTTTTGACATCATCAAAATCTCTTAAGGCTCTAATTCGAGTTAAGAAATGACCATCGATATATTCACAATCATCAATAAATTCGTATTTTGGAGATGTTTTTTCTGTGTTAACAATAGAATTCATTTTTACACCTATTCGTAAATTAGTTTTCAATTGACACCCTATAAGAGCATCGGGTGCTGAAAACACGGCGAATAGTCCGTTGCTATGCTTTTCCCATAAGGGTATTGTATGGCATAGCTACACCCGACAAAATCACTATATATGCTAATCACAGCATAAAAGATAGTCAGTGTTTTAAAAGAAATGGAAAAGGTTTTTTCGCAACCTATTCGCTATTCGAAAGTGTTTTCATCACTTGGTTATTTATATAACAAAATACGTATTTATTGTCAATTAATTTATAAACTTTTTTGATATTTTTTGTATTTTTTAAATACGTTGTGTATTGATAATATCTTATGCTTATTAATTGCTTCTTTTATATTTATGTGCTTTTAAAGCTATATTATAGGTTTTATGAAACGATTGCGTATTTTCTGAATCTATACATTTATAATATTTAGAAACGCTCTCATTATGCGTATTTTAAACTTTATAACCTATCAATTTTGTCACTAAATGGCTTTTAAGATTTCTGTTAATTTCTTTTAATAACACATTTTAGACTTAACAGCCTTTATAGGGACTGTCTTTATAACAAATGCTTTCATTTGCATTTTTGCTTTCTCTATAGTTGTTATGTTCTTTATAGCCATGGCATCATTTTTCATGTTCATAAGAGAAATGATAAATAGGATAATTGCGATTTATTGTCTGTTATGAAAACACTTATGAAAACATCTCAATAGAAACTGATAATTATAGAGATTAGCAAAATCCTTTTTAATAGGCTTTTGTTATTTTGATTAGTTCTTTTTAAAAGATAAAATTATATTTTTAGTGAGTGATTAACACGTGTCTTATGAAAAGCGTATGAAATTAAAAATTGATTACGTTATCAAAATCCCTTTTATGCATTTTAATCAGTTCTTTTGAATAATAACCTTATGATTTAGAGAATGATTACAACGTGCTTTATGAAAATCATGTGATTCTTTAAAGCTTTTCAAAAGATAGCTTGTAACTCATAAGAGATGCTATCAAGATCATTATGGTTATGAGTTTTGACGGTTTTTTGAGTTTTGAGGGTTGCCCCTTTTAGATAAAAAAACGATAAAAATTAAAAATGTTATTTTTCAATATGTTAATATTTTATAGATCTTAAAAAAACAACCCATATTGATAATATAACCTCTAAATTCAATCAATAATATACGTTTTGAGGGAGGGGTGACGGTTTTTACACCTTCAAAACCTATAAGCAAAATGAATATACATAACACACTTTAAACAAAGCTTTTGATAACAATAAAGCTATCCATTTTAGATTACGGTATAACCTCTTAAAGGCAATGTAAAAAAATCTAATTCTATTTAAGAGTGGATTTCTTAAATTTTGCAAAACAATCTAAAAAAATTATTTAAAAGTTCAAATCGTATCTTTAATTTGAATTATAAATACATTATTAGACTTTTGATATTAATCAAAGGTTTATGATGATGAAGTTTTTTATTTTATTTTGTTTGTTAATACTCACAGCTTGTGGTCCTTGGGATAATCAAGTAACACACTTGACCGGAATTGTTGATCCAAACTACAAGGGACGATTTCAAACCAAAAAGGTGGTTATAGGAGGTGTTGGCATGTCTATTTTTGAGCAAAAAGAACTTGAAGACACCTTTGAGAAATCCCTCGTTAAATACAATGTACAGATATTGAGAGGATTAGAACTTTTCCCTCCAACTCGTAATTATTCCTATAACGAGAAAGAGAAAATTATAACAAATAAAGGCGCAGATGCACTCCTAATAGTTAGCGTTGATAATCGTGCTATATCACAGACGTATATCCCGCCAACATATCATCCAGGAACCTCTACAAGTACTATTTCGGAAGTTGGACACTTTACTACCATAAGAACTGTAACGACACCAGGTTATGTGAGCGGTGGACATAATATTAGTAAGCCCGGCATAAGCGTTAGTGTTTACCTTATTCACAATACAAAAAACAAAGAAACCATATGGCTAGCAAAAGGCTCTAGCAATGGAAATGCTTTTGCATCATTTTCTAATCTCATAGTAAGCGTTGCAGAAACAACTGTCGAGAAACTAGCCAAAGAGGGGCTTATCGTCCCAAAGTAGAGTATCTAAAAGTGCAAGTTTCTTCTTTTTAGAATAACGCATATTAAGATTATATGTAAGCAATGTATAAAGGGGGTATAGGAACCTATAGGTATAAGACCTTATACCCCTTATGCGTTTAGCATACCCATTATGTGAGCATGCTTTATAAGTTATTCAGTTTCTCTTATTTCCAATTTTGGTAAGTTCTTAACAATTTTCATTGTTTCTAAACTTACGGTAATAACCCTCTGCAATAACTCTAGAGGGTAGGCAGGGTTGCCAACGGTTTCAACAGCATAGCGATTGGCATCATTAACAATGCCACTCTTTTTATCTGTCTTAACGCATTGACGCCCCATAACCGATTCAAGAGAGATATCTGTCATGATGATATTGCTATTATAAATAACAGTTGATTTATCCTTTTCCTTACTATTCCCAGCAAATTTCATTTCAGTCACATAATAAAACTTTTCTGGATTAGGGATGTCAGTTAATTTTGGATTGCCTTTTTTAAAGGTCACTGGATACGGCTCTACAGTTTCATAGTTTACGTGCAAATGACCGAGTTCACGCCCTGCTGTCACAAATTTCCAAAAATCATCAGCCGTTTTTACGCAAGGGATACGAGGCAATTCTTTGCATAAATTATCAGCATAACGGGTGCGATAATCTTCTGAATGCAAAAGACCGTAAACATAATAAAACAGATCATCTTTAGTGTTTTTTCATTAGGATAAGCGGCTTTTAAATATGCTAATCCTTCATCAGTTATAGCATTACGCATTTTCTTTTTTCTTATTTTAGTAAATAAGCGATTGTCATGCTATTTTTCTTATCAAGCGATAATAATGGAGTGTTTTTTGTTGTCTCTAATATGTAACAGTTCCAATAAATTTGGTATATTCTATGAATAACAGTCTTTACTTGAAGCTCAAGATTATATTACATGCAACACCTTAAAATTAAGAAGCATATTAGAGTGTATGATTGTCATTTAACAGTGTCATTGTAAAATCTTCAAAAGCGGGGGAAATGATATGGTTTGCACAACACATAAAGCAGGTGTATACAGTACAGTCTATGCTTTTTTCTCAGATGTTATAAGTATTATTCTCATCAAAAAATTAAAAAATTGTTACGCGGTTGGCGATTTTTTCTGTGACGCTGACGATATGGTTCATTTTGTTGCTCATTTTGAGGGCACAATGAATGCATAGATTTTTTTTCATTTTTGTTTTTGCGGCTATTTTGTGCCTTTTTTCGTTGCCGAGTTTTGCCCAAAACATTCGTGAGAAAGCGATTAATCAATCAGAGAGCATCCAACGACAACAAACGCAACAACAACGTTTTCAGCAATTACACCGTAGAAACGAAACCCATGGGGTCTTTTTGCCAGACGATGATACCACATCTGCCTATGGTGCTTCATCTGGTACAACCTGTTTGCTGATCAAAAGCATTGAATTTGTTGGTGCTCAGTTGATTTCTCATACCGACCTTCATGAAGCCATTTCTCTTTGGGAAGGACGGTGTTTGGGGATTGCCGAAATCAATAAAGTGCTCAAAGCGGTGACCAAGCTTTATATGAAGCGCGGCTATATTGCGGTGCGGGCTTATTTGCCTGAGCAAGATTTAAGCGGCGGTCATCTCAAGATTGTTGTAGTTGAAGGTGTGATGGAAGATATTACCCTTGATGGGCATAAAGTTGGAAGGAAATCTCAAGGAGAAATCACCACGGCTTTTCCAAACCTTATTGGAAAACCGACCAATCTGCGCCAGATAGAGCAAGGGCTTGATCAAATCAATCGGCTTTTCTCACGCCAAGCCACCATTAATCTTGGTGCTGGTGGCAATTCGGGTGGTTCGATACTCGATGTTCATATTGAAAAACAGAAACCTTGGCTTATTACGCTTTCCAGCGATAATCTTGGCGCTAAAGCAACAGGGCTTTATCAAACGCGCTTGAGCCTTTCTTTTGATGATCTGTTGGGGATCAATGATCAATGGTCGTTGAGCTATCAGCGTTCTATGGATGGTAGTCCGTATCATTTTTCTCACAAGCGTCCCAATAGTGATACTCTAACGGGATCATTTTCTCTTCCCTATGGCACTTGGACAACTGGTTTTGATGGGACGTGGAGCCAATATCATTCGAGTGTTAAGGGAATATTTTCCGATATTATGACAGCGGGTAAGTCTTTATCGCTTACACCGTGGATTTCACGGGTTATCGACCGTGATCAAGAAGGAAAGACCTGGCTTACAGGACGGTTGACATGGAAATATTCTGATAATTTTATTATGGGCAGTCGGGTTGATGTTTCCAGCCGTAAATTGGCTATTGCAACCTTTGAGCTTGATCACTCGCGCAAGTGGCTTGGAGGAGAATTAAGCGCGCATATAGGGTTTCATAAAGGGTTGGCAATTCTTGGCGCTTATGACGATAAAGAGCAAGAGAATGCAACAAAAAATTCACCCAAAGGGCAATTTTCCAAATTGTCTTTTTCCCTAGGCTACGTGCGTCCTTTTTCGCTCAAACAGTATAACTTTCGCTATAACACGCTGTTTTCAGGACAATTATCACCCGACACGTTGTTTAGTTCAGAGCAAATATCGCTTGGTGGTAGTTCCTCTGTTCGTGGGGTGCGTGAGGCGATTTATTACGGCAATAATGGGGCGTTTTGGCGCAATGAATTGTCGCTGTTGTTGCCAGGTTTTTCTTCGAGAATGGGGCGTAAATTTATGAGCCAATTTGCCCCTTATATGGCGCTTGATCTGGGGGCTGTAGCCAATGATGTAAACAAAAACAGTTTTGGCGGGAGCCTCGTTGGGGCAACTCTTGGTTTCCATGCAACCGGAGACATTACGGATATTGATGTGTCTTATTCAAATATTTTAACCCAATCGACAGTGCGAGAAAAGGGGAATGCGACAGGGTTATTTCAAGTGCGGGCATTATTAAGATTTTAGAGCAAATGGGCGGTAAAAAATATCGCTGCGCTGTTTATACCCATATGGGTTGTTTTTTTTTAAGAGATAAAGAATTTTATGAGGAGCTGAAGATGCGGGGATTGAAAGATCAAAAGCATAGATTGGGATATGGATACAAGCTATGGCAGCGCGTTCTTTGTGTTTTGCAGCGAGGGATCCATAAGGGGCTTTCACTGGTTTTAAGTTTTTGCTTAGCTTTTCAGCCTTTGTTGTTGCAAGCACAAGCGCTTGGAGCGCGAAGTCCTGTTGCACAAGAGAGCCAAGGGATTAAAGCAGCTGATGGGGTTGGCTCTGTTTTCCGCCCCACGGTGGGGAAAGCCGGCAATGATGTGCCGCTGATTGATATTGTTCGCCCCAATGGACAGGGTCTTTCTCATAACAAATATGACAGTTTCAATGTTGATACCCATGGCGTGATTTTGAACAATTCGACTGAGGAGGTTTCGCGTTCACAGCTTGGGGGATTGGTGCCTGGCAACGGCAATTTGCGTTATAGCGGTGCAGCAAAGGTTATTCTTAATGAAGTGGTGAGTGCCAATCGCTCGCGTCTTGAAGGCGTGAGCGAAGTACATGGGCATATGGCGGATGTTATTATCGCCAATCCCAATGGGATTACCTGTAACGGTTGTGGCTTTATTAATACACCACGGGTGACTTTATCGACTGGACAACCGATTATTGGAGCCGATGGCGCTTTGAGTGGATTGCGTGTTGAGGGTGGTGATATCACCATAGGCTCTCGTGGGGCTGATGGGAGTGCATTAGATATTTTTGATCTTGTTTCGCGCAAGATCAGTGTCGGGGGTCCCATACAGGTCAAAGGAGATTTGGCTGTTATCGCGGGGCGCAATCATTTTGATTATAACAAACGCGAAGCAACTTCTCTTGGTTCTGATGGCAAAGAGCCAGAATTGGCGATTGATTCCAGTGAGTTTGGTGGAATGTATGCGGGGCAGATCCGCGTGATTGCCAATGATAAAGGCGCCGGCGTTAAGATGCGCGGAGACATGGTTGCCAATGCAGGCGCCATGAGATTGACAAGTGATGGCAAGCTGGTGATTGCCAAAGCACGCGCCAAAGGAGCAGTAAAAGCGCGTTCCCACCACGATAGTGTGCATGTGAAAGATCTTCTTTTTTCAGAAGAAGCAGTTGAGCTGAAGGCTTTGAAACATGTTGAACTGGCTGAGCAAGCTCGCGTTGCAGCGAGCGGTACTGTTGATGTGCACGCCGATCTGATCAAGCTCCAGTCTCATGCTCTTCTAGCAAGCGGTATTGGGAGTGATGGTCAACAGTCAGCGACGGGTTCTTTGCATTTACAGGCAGCAAAGCTTGAGGCGGGGAATGGGCGGATAGCCGCCGGTGATCTTTTAGAGATCCAAGCAGCAACAATTGATCTGAGCCGCATGCAAGACAATGATCAAACAGGGGTTTCTTCCCTTGGCGATCTGACCATTAAAACCAATCAAATCAGCGCTTTAAACAACCATATTGGTGCCAAGGGGAATATTGTCTTGAGCGCCGATGATGGGCTCACTGTAGGCGCTGGACATTATAGCGCCGGCGGCTCTCTTTTGGTGGAAGCAACAGAGCTTACATCACGTGCGCGCTTAGTGGCAGAGCAAAAAATTGACCTTTATGCGCATCACGGTGCCCTGATCCAAGAAGGCACTGTCTGGTCTAATGGGAAGATAACGCTGGATGCCCATGGTGCCCTCAATCACACGGGTGATATTGTCAGCATGCAGCAGGTTGCATTGACAGCGGGTGGCATGCTCACAACCGGTCAAGAGAGCACGATTTTAAGTTATGATGTGGTTTTAAGTGCTGATGCTTTAACCCAAGCAGGGACTGTGGAAGCTCAAGAAGGAGCATTAACCCTTCAAGTGCGTGATGGGGTTGCAAATAACGGCACAATGCGCGGTGAGAGTGTCGATGCTCATATTGGTGCATTTACCAATCAAGGGACGTTTATTGCAACCGATGATTTGCATTTGATGGTAAGCACACAAGAAGGCGCCGATCCGCAACAAGCCTTTCTGAAGAATACATCCGAAGGTGTCCTTCAAAGTGGTGGTGTTTTTGTTGTGATCGCAGGGCAATTAGACAATGCCGGTGTGCTTGGCTCTAGTGGTGAGAATGTTGCCCTCAATGTGGCAGGAAATGTCAGCAATAGCGGGCTGATTTACGCCAAAAAATCTATGGATCTATTCAGTGATGGTGATTTAACCAACACACAGGGCAGAATTATTGCTGAAGAGGGTCTCACCATTGGTGGGCTGAAAGAGATACGTGCTGGTCATATAAACAATGAGGCTGGTCTTCTCAGTGCTTTAGCCGGTGAGATGAAGATTGTTGCAACGTCTTTTGTCAATAAAAGCGCTGAAACGACAAATTCAGACCAACAAAACGCTACACATGATGAAGGTGCGCATGTTTTAGCGCGGGATGGTTTGCGCATTGATGTGGGCAGTTTTGAGAATGTTGATGGTCTCATTTCTACGCAAGGGGCAGTCAATATTGTTGCTGATAGTGTGATCCAAGCAGGGCACATAGAGATTGAGCGTGGTGACCTTCAACTGACCAGCCATGGTGATTTAAGCAATAGTGGCACAATAGCAAGCAATGATACTATTGCTTTGCATGCGCAAAACACTCTGAACCAAACGGGGCGCATTGTCTCTAAAAAGCGGGTTGAGCTCTCAACCGATGGCATCTTGACGCTGGGCGAGACAAGTGAGGTTGGCGCCTATGATGTAACGCTGAAGGCAGGCACACTCACCCAAGCTGGGCTTGTGGAAGCGCAAGGCGGAGTACTTACTCTCAACAGCCATGATGTTTTAAGTAATTCCGGTATTATGGTGGGCGGTGTTGTTGAAGCGAAGCTTGGGTCTTTAGCCAATTCCGGTCAGCTTTTAGCCAGTGACAGTTTTACGCTTGTGGCAGAAAGCCATGATCCGTCATTGGGGCAAGTTGCTCTGGTTTTAAATGGTGAAGACGGTGTTCTCAAAAGTGGTGGTGCTTTTGTCTTAACCGCAGATGTTTTGGACAATGCCGGCAGTATTGGTTCAAGTGGTGATGGGGTTGCGCTCAATGTGAGCGCTGATCTGAGTAATAGTGGGCTGATTTATGCCAAGAAATCTGCCATTTTCTCCTTAGATGGGGATTTTATCAATAAGTTTGCCGATGTCATTGCTGAAGACAATCTCATCATCCGTGGTTTAAGTGGAGAGCGGGCTGGTCATGTGATCAACAGCTCGGGTCTTTTAGAAGCCGTGTCCGGCGATATGACCTTCGATGTCTCAGCGCTTACCAACATGCGTGAAGGTGGAGTTGAAGTTAGCGATAAAGTGATTTCTCACAGTTACGTGCGAGGAGAATGGAAAGATGTCGAAAATATTGATCATTTACGTATCAAGGAAAATATCGACACCACGATCATTCGTCAGCAGCCTCATTTTACCAATAATGCTGCACAGATTTTAGTAGGACATCATCTGACAATTAATGCCGGTGATATCCGCAATAGCTATAGCTTTATTGCTGCCAATGGCAACATTGAGATGCATGGCGATACGCTGCTCAATGAGGGGCGCGATTTAATCGAAACAACTAAGATTGTAACTGAAACGCGCTACAGACATAAGCAATGTAGTATCACAAATCCAGCATGTATAAACGGTGCAGAAGAATGGGATGGTCCTACTTTTACCCAAACACTCAAACGCACTTATGATGCTGTTTACGGCACGATTGAAGCTGGTGGCACGCTTGATGCCAAGTTGACAGGCTATATTGACAATCATGCGGTGCGTGAGGGGGTGGAGCAAGTTGGCTTAAGCTCTGGCGATAAAGGTTTGGCTGGTGTTAAAAACACCGATTTTGACGGTTCCAAACCACTGATTAGTGATGATCGATTAGATGGGATTATCAATGGTTTGAAAGGGCACAAAGGGCTTTTTGCACCAAGCACAAAAACACCCGCACCAGAATCCATACAAGTGCCAACGCAAGATGGGCTTAACTCTGTTAAGACAGAATTGGACCAGACCCAAACACCGGATGTGCCATTTTTAGTCGAGACGCGTCCAGATTTTATCAACCCAAGTAAATTTTTAGGATCGGACTATTACTTAAAAAAGATTGGCAATTATAAGCCTGAGCACGTGTTTAAAAGATTAGGGGATGCTTAT
Organism: Bartonella sp. AA86SXKL; assembly: GCF_042196885.1. Taxonomy (NCBI): domain Bacteria; kingdom Pseudomonadati; phylum Pseudomonadota; class Alphaproteobacteria; order Hyphomicrobiales; family Bartonellaceae; genus Bartonella; species Bartonella sp. AA86SXKL. Next base: position 9,707 of record NZ_JBHIRE010000028.1, read on the forward strand.
TTTGAATATCGTCTGGTGGGTGAGCAAATCTTTGAACTGACAGGCAATCGCACTCTTCTTGATGTTGAAGATCCCAATGCTCAAATGCAAAGGCTCTATGACAATGCTGTGGAGCAGCAAGATCCCTTGGGGTTAGTGCTAGGCAAGCCCTTAACGCCTCAGCAAATTGCTGGGATCAAAAAGGATATGATCTGGCTTGAGACCCACCTTGTTGATGGACAAGAGGTCTTGGTACCCCACGTTTATTTGGCACCAAACACTTCTTTAGCACAAGATGTTTATGGGGCAAAAACGCAGCAAGGAAACCTTGCCAGTGCACGTTTGAAAGGCAATGGCGTCACTATAGAGACGGACCGTCTTACCAATAGTGGCACCATATCAAGTAATGGTGCATTGCATGTTTCGACTACGCAAACTTTGTTCAATAATGGTGGTTTTTTGCTTGGCAGCGGTGCTGTAGATCTCAGCAGTGGCAATCTTTTAGCCAACTCTTCAGGGGTTATTCTGGGGGATATCATCACCCTCAATGCGAAGACAATCATTGATGGTACTGCAAAAATCCGTGACACGAATGAATATGGTTTTGTTGATCGGAGCGGGCAGCAGGCTCAAATCATTTCTATACAGGATTTAAACATTCACTCCCTTGGCGATTTAAGCATGACTGGTGGCCAATGGAGCAGTGGTGGATCGACGACGGTGATTGTCGATGGTTCTGCTACGTTTGGTTCATTAGTGCTAGAGAGTGACCATAAGGAGACATTGGAAAAAGGGCATTATAACGCCCAAAGCAGTGAGCACCGTTTGACAGAAGTCAACAGTGATGGAGATTTGACCATTGTCACAGGTGGTGAACTGAACCTTGAGGGAAAGTTTAAAACCAAGGGCAATGGAGATTTCACCAGTGGTGGCGCTCTCAACGCGATTTCAGAGCAAGATTTTAACAGTTTTGATTTGGATCTGAGGGGCAAAGAAGGCGACAAATCGAAGCAAAAGAATAAGTTTCGTCAACAATCAACAGAAGTTACTACAAACAAAACCACGATAGAAACAGAGGGCAACCTCTCCATGCATGCGCAAAATGGGGATCTCACGCTTGATGCGGCAGGGCTATCAAGTGGTGGTCAGACGCATTTGGCATCAGATACGGGGAAGATCAAGTTTCTGACCAACAAGGATCAAGATTTTAAGGACGTTTATCAGCGTAATGAAAACCTTGTGTGGTGGAGTGAGAGCGATAAAGGTTACCTTAAGGAGACCATCGAGCATGTCACCATAGATGCTAAGGGTGGCATAAAGCTTGATGCGGGTGATGGCTTTGTTGTTGAGTATCAGGCAACCGGTGATTTAGACAAATCCCTTGAGCAATTGTCTCGCTCTCCAGGCATGGCATGGATCAAGCAACTGCGTGATGATCCAGAATTATCCAAGCAAGTGGATTGGCAAGCAGTTAAGGCTGAATTTAAAGACTGGGATTATAAAGCCCAAGGGCTGACAGAAGCCGGTGCGGCTCTCGTGGCATTGGCTGTCACGGCGGTTACGGGTGGAGCAGCCTCGGGCGCTGCCAGT